>JBLRWT010000072.1:0-8027 GCA_047921095.1 Wenzhouxiangella sp.
ACGCTCGCCTTGCGGTTCTGGCCCGGCGCGGGCAGCGAATCAAGCCCCGCGAGTTGCAGGTTGCCGACCTCGAGTTCAACCTCGAAACACTCACCGTCCGCCGTGGAGGCAAACGCATCGACCTGAACCCTATCGGCCTGAAGTTGCTGGAAAAGCTGATGAGTGCTTCCCCGGCCGTGGTAACCCGACGCGAACTTGAACATCATGTCTGGGGGGAAGAGTTGCCAGACAGCGACAGCCTTCGAGTGCATATCCACACTTTGCGTACCATGATCGACAAGCCGTTCGGCGTGCCGCTGATCAACACCCGGCACGGGATAGGATATTGCCTCGTGGGGCCGGATGAAGTTTCGACGGCGTCTTAGAAGTCGGCTCATCCTGTCGTTTCTGCTGTTCGGTACGCTCCTGAGCATACTGTTCGCGGGCGCCGCCCTGGCGCTTCAGAGCTGGCTTGAAGACGCGCTGATCGCTCGCACCCTGGCCGACGAGGTGGAGCAATACATTACCGACCTGCGTCAGGATCCCACCCTCGTCGAGCCTTTTTACAGTCGCATTCAGGGTTACGTCACCCGGCCTGAACGGGCCGAAATTGTTCCGTCACCGTTCCGAGGCCTGCCTGCCGGCGTGCACGAAGTCCGTACCGACCAGGGCTATTTCAAGGCAGCGGTGGCCAAGGAGGACGATTTCTGGGTCTTTCTCACCTACGATATTTCCGAGAATCGTGAGCTGTTGCGCCGGCTGGTCGTTGGCCTGATTGCCACCGTCCTGTTCTTCTCCCTGTTGTCACTGGCCCTGGGTATCTGGTCGGCCGGTCGCGTCATGGCGCCGGTTACCGCATTGGCGCACCGGCTGGAAGCGATGGACGAGACGGCCACGCACGGGCCTCTCAAGCGTCACTTTCCGGATGACGAGGTGGGCCAGTTGGCGGCTGCCCTGGATGACTATGCCAGCCGCCTGCAGGAACTCGTCGAGCGCGACAAGGCATTCAATGCGGATGTGTCACACGAACTGAGAACGCCTTTGGCCGTGATTTCAGGAGCAACCGAGCTGATGCTGTCGCAGCCTGACCTCTCCGACCGAAATCGCGAACGTCTGCTCCGGATTGCCCGTGCATCCAGGCAATCCACGGACATCACCACTGCCTTGTTGCACCTGGTCCGAGCTGAGCGGGCAGGCGACGGCGAATTGCCAGCCCAGGAGGTGGGTCGGATTGCCGAGCAGGTCATCGACAACTATCGTCCTCTCGTGGGTGAGCGAAAGTTGGACCTCGTATTCGAGCCGATCGACACAGTAAGCGTGATTGCGCCGGAGTCGGTCATTGCAGTCACCCTGGGCAACCTGATCGGCAACGCGATCCGCTATACCAATGAAGGTGAAGTGCGGGTGCGAACGCTGCGGGGTTCGGTGCGTATCCTCGATACGGGCCCAGGCATCGCCGAAGACGAACTGCCACGGGTCTTCGATCGCCACTTCCGTGGCCGCCAGACCAGCGGAAGCAAGGGCTCTGGCCTGGGGCTCTCGATCGTCAAGCGGCTCTGCGACCTGTACGGGTGGAGGATCGAATTCGCCAATCGGCCGGAGGGTGGGCTGGAAGTGACACTGTTGTTCTTCCCCGATCGAGAACAGGACTGAAGCTCCTCGCTTCCAATGATCGTTCGTTTCAAGTCATGACTAAATCAGGCGAAAATCTCGGACAGGAAGGGGCAGGGCGGCTCCGTTTGCGGTAACCTTTGGTGCCATGGCTATCGTTCATTGTCCCAATTGCGCTCGACGCATCTCCTCCATGGCCCCTGTGTGCCCACATTGCCATACGCCGCTGGCCGAGCTGACCACCGAAGAGCAGGAGCGGCTACAGTTTCGTCGCTGGAAAGAGAAGATCTATAGCGCCACCAAACTGTCCTACCTGGCGTTGACCATGCTGGTGGTGGGGGCAATCTGGTGGTGGTTCCATGGCCCGGATGGCTGGGTTCTGCCGCCACCGATCGGCGGCTTTGCCATGATCGTCATCGGCGCTGCACTTTATGTGGTCGGCCGCTGCTGGCTGATATGGTTGCGTCTGAAAAAAAACCGACCCTGATTGGTTTCAGGCCTCTGGCCGGTCCGTGTCCTACTTGACCCTCTCGACCTTGACCTGGGAGTTGTAACCTTCAACGCTCAGGTACCAGGCGCCGATTAGCCCCGGCCTGATCTCGACAGCCGGGTTTTCCATGGGCCTGCTCGTGAAGACGCGGCTCTCGGCCTGGCGCCAGACCATCCCGTTTTCCAGGACAAAGACGTCATTCCCACTCCAGCCGGTGAACGAGCCGACGATATTGCTTGTGATCGGGCCATCGTTTGAGGGCCTGTCTCCGCGCAGACCGCGGCGGTCCAGGACTGGCTCGCCGTCCGCCTGGCTGATTCCCGCTTCGCCTTCGGCCAGTGATCTCTGCTGGATCCATCGATTCAGCGTGGACAACTCTTCATCGGACAGCTTGTGCAGCCCGGAATCACGGAATTCCCGTCCGGTCATGCGCTCCTCGAGCGAGGAGAAGCCCTGTCCGGCGCCCAGGTTCATTGACAAAAGCAGGGCAATACCGAAGAAAACAATTCTCATTGAAAGATTCTGATCCATTGGCTGGTGCGGCGTTGGAGTAAAAGCCTGCGTGGAAGTCTAACTGGTTACAGGTCGTGTTTGTAACGGACGTAAGGGATGCGGCCAAAGACATTTTCCAGCGGATCGTCCAGTCCGACATCGGGCTCATCGACCCGCGGTGTGTTGTCGAGCACATTACTGATGCCCACGCTTAGTGAGGCATTGCGCGGGCGCCAGGAAAATTCGAGATCAAAGGAGTTCAACGGCGCGACACCGGTGCCGCCAGCCAGCCAGAGTGGTGCCTCCCGATGCTGGCCAAGCAGGTCGCCCCCGAAGCTGCCGCGGCGCCAGCCAAGAGAGAGCTGCGCGCTATTGGTGTAGTGGTTCGCATGACCAAAATCCGCCATTGGATCGCTCAATAGACCCAGCTCGGTCATGCTCACCCGTTGCCGATAGCGAGCGACCTGTAGACCCACGAGGAAATCACCCACTCTTCCGGTACTGATGCCGAAACTGACATTGAGATCCAGGCCGTCGCTCAGGTTGTCCGTTTCGAACGGGTTCATTGCTGACAGCGGCTGCTGCCACGATCTCGGACCAGCACCCTGGCTCATGAGGCTGTTGCGCGCGCCGGTCTGCTGACTGTGAAAAGCGCCCATGCCGAAGCTGAGCCCAGGAGCGGCCATCCACTCGCCACGAACCTGAACCAGGTTGACGGCATTCTGCGGGGTTGGTTCGTCGACGAACCGACAGTCCTCGGCGACAAAGGTGTCGATGGTGAGCGTGTGCTGGTTGCACTGGATATGCGCCAGGCTGGCTGTATTGAGCTGCCAGGCCTCGAGCGACCATGAAAACGCGCCTGGTTCCGAGGTCGTGTCGCCAGGCTCGCCGGCCTGCCCGAGGGGAACCCGCATGGTCAGCCTGGGTCTCAGTCCCGGAAGCCCGGAGGCGTCACGATCACCGAGAAACAAGGACGGCGGGGTTTGTTCGGGTGGATCCGGGCGCCACAGGGCCAGATCGTCCGCAGATTGCGCCACGGCAGCGGCCGAAGCCAATGCCACAGCGAGGGACAGCGAGATCATCCGGAGTGCCAACATGACGCTAAAATTGCTCGTGTTTCGGAAACATGGTGCTTCGAGTCCCAAACTAACAAAAAGTTTACCCCTCATACCCGTTCAGTTTAGCAGAGGGTTTCTGCGTTTGCACGAAAAAGCGCTGCCGAATCCGGCTCCTAAACAAACGAAAGTTAAACCTTTTTCTTGTCGACCGTGCTGATTGAGAAGGCCGCCACCATTTTGCGGCCGATTTGCAAACTGGAGGCGAACTGAATTAGGTTGTCTGACCTTTCCGAAATTTGAGTGAGTTCATGAGCGAGGTCTATCTGGTCGGGCTCGACGGCAGCGAGTGCGGGACCCGCGCTCTGGAAGTGGCTGTTCGACAGGTTGGCATGACAGGTGCCCAGCTGGTGATCAGCTACGTCATTCCCTGGTCGCCGTTCACCTTTTCGACCCCGGAGGAAAACGCTTTGCGCCACCGGCGGCGCGAAGAGGAACTGGCGCGTGCGACAGAGCTGATTCTCCTCCCGGAAAAGGAACGTTTGCAAGAGAATGGGATCGATTGCGAGGTTGTTGCTCGCCATGGTCATCCTGCCAAGACCCTGGTTCAACTGGCGGATGAGTACTCGGCGACCTTCATCGTAGTCGGAACCCAGGGCGACACACCGCTCAAAACCCGCATCCTCGGCGGCACTGCTTCGGCCCTGATCCAGATTGCGCCTTGCCCGGTCATGGTCGTGCCATGAGCGGGGAGTCTGAGCAAGCGCAAACTGTCATCACGCGGGGCTTCGATGAGCGAATCGAGCAAGTCGTCGAGCCCCTGACCAGCTCGATCGAGCGCCTCATTCTGTTTCCGTTGCCGATTCCGGGTAGCGATGCGCATTTGCCCTTCGTCGTCTTGTGGCTGGTGATCGCGGCCATTCTCTTTACCTTCTACTTCCGGTTCATCAACCTGCGTGGTCTGGCTCACGGGTTCCGCCTGATTCGG
Source organism: Wenzhouxiangella sp. (assembly GCA_047921095.1). Taxonomy (GTDB): domain Bacteria; phylum Pseudomonadota; class Gammaproteobacteria; order Xanthomonadales; family Wenzhouxiangellaceae; genus Wenzhouxiangella. The sequence goes on from JBLRWT010000072.1 coordinate 4,616, forward strand.
GGCGACTTCAACGATCCGCGCGCTGCCGGCGAAGTGACTCACTTTCAGGCGCTGGCCACGGCCTTGTCCGGCACGGTCGGGTTGGGCAATATCGCCGGGGTGGCGATCGCCGTGTCGGTCGGTGGCCCTGGCGCCGTGGTCTGGATGATACTGGCCGGGTTTCTCGGCATGTCCTCGAAGTTTGTCGAGTGCACGCTCGGTGTCAAGTACCGCAGGATCAACGCCGATGGCAGCGTCTCGGGCGGGCCGATGTGGTATCTGAGCCGCGGCCTGGCTGATCGCGGGCCGGCCCTGGCCCGGCTTGGCAAGATCTGTGCGGTGTTGTTCGCGATCTTCTGCATCGGCGGCTCATTCGGGGGCGCCAACATGTTCCAGTCCAACCAGAGCTTCCAGCAGGTGGTGGGTGTCACGGGCGGCCCCGAGTCCTGGTTTTTCGGCCGGGGCTGGCTGTTCGGGCTGATCCTGGCGTTTTTTGTCGGCCTCGTGATTATCGGCGGCATTCGCTCGATTGCCCGGGTGACCTCGAAAATCGTGCCGCTGATGGCCACCATCTACATTACCGCCGGGCTGGTGATCATCGCCGTGCATATCGATCAGGTTCCGGCCGCGTTCGCCCTGATGTTCTCTTCCGCGTTGGGTGTCAACTCAGTCGCCGGCGGGGCTCTGGGCGTGCTCGCCATCGGCTTCCAGCGTGCGGCGTTTTCCAGCGAGGCCGGTATCGGTTCGGCCGCCATTGCCCATTCGGCGGTCCAGACCAGCGAGCCGGTCAGCGAAGGGCTGGTGGCACTGTACGAGCCATTTATCGATACCGTGATCGTATGCACCATCACCGCCCTGGTCATCATCATCTCCGGCGCCTACGTGGCTGGTGGCAGCATGAGCGGCGTGGAGCTGACATCGGAGGCATTTGCCAGCGTCATCGGCTGGTTCCCCTACGTCCTGGCCATCGCAGTGCTGCTGTTTGCCTACTCGACCATGCTGGCCTGGTCCTACTACGGCCTCAAGTGCTGGACATTCCTGTTCGGCGAATCCCGGCAGGTGGAATACTCGTACAAAATCCTGTTCCTGCTTTTCGTCGTCCTCGGCGCCAGCGTGCAGCTTGGCTCGGTCATCGGATTTTCCGATGCAATGATCCTGGCCATGGCCTTCCCCAACCTGCTCGGCATCTACTTCCTGCTGCCAACGGTCCGGCGCGAACTCGACAAATACTGGGCCAAGGTCAAGGCCGGCCAATTGCCCGTGTTCAGAAAAGGATCCTCGGTCCCCGTAACGCCGGCATCGGCAGGCCTGAAGCCTTAGCGCTAACAATTAAGGTCAAAAGCGTTTTAACGCAAAGACGCAAAGACGCTAAGAAAAAAAGCCTGAGGGATCAGCGAGTGTTTGGATGCGCTTGATTTCCCGGGTTAGCCTGATTTTGCTTTTAAACTTTGCGTCTTTGCGTCTTCGCGTTTAATAGCTTTTGATTTTTCTTTAGGCTTCCTCAGCGCTCTCTGCGTCTCTGCGCGAGTCAGTCTTTTAAAGCAATCTCGCGCAGAGACGCGGAGGCGCGGAGAAAGGGCCGGGAATTCTGTTCCAGACCCAAATCTGTGGCCGCGCCTTGCCTCGAAGCCGGCCAGACGGCACAATGCCGGCTTTCCAGCCATCTCCCCCGGGCCGCTCATCATGCCGTCGTCAAAAAACAACCGTCGCCACCTCGCCAACGCCATACGTGCCCTGTCCATGGACGCGGTGCAACAGGCCAATTCCGGCCATCCCGGCATGCCCATGGGCATGGCCGACATTGCCGAGGTGCTCTATAACGATCATCTGAAGCACAATCCGTCCAACCCGGATTGGTGGGACCGCGACCGCTTCGTGGTGTCCAACGGCCACGGCTCGATGTTGCTGTACTCGGTCCTGCACCTGAGCGGTTATGGCGTCTCCCTCGACGACCTGAGAAATTTCCGCCAGTTGCATTCGCCAACCGCCGGGCATCCGGAATTCGGCGAAGCGCCGGGCATCGAGACCACCACCGGCCCGCTGGGCCAGGGCCTGGCCAACGCGGTCGGCATGGCATTGGCGGAAAAACTGCTGGCGGCGCGTTTCAACACCGACCAGCACAAGCTGGTTGATCATCACACTTACGTCTTTGCTGGTGACGGCTGCCTGATGGAAGGGATCTCGCACGAGGTCTGCTCGGCCGCCGGCACCTGGGGCCTGGGCAAGCTGGTCGTGTTTTATGACGATAACGGCATTTCCATCGACGGCGAAGTCTCGGGCTGGTTCAGTGATGACACCCCGGGCCGCTTCCGCGCCTATGGCTGGCACGTGGTGGCCAACGTCGACGGCCATGACGCCGAAGCCGTCAATGCCGCGATCGAGGAAGCGCGGGCCAATGCCGACAAGCCCACCCTGATCTGCTGCAAGACGACAATCGGCTGGGGTGCGCCCAACAAGCAGGGCACCGCGGGCGCACATGGGGCGCCGCTGGGCGATGACGAAATCGCCGCGGCCCGCAAGGTGCTGGGCTGGAACCACCCGCCGTTTGAAATTCCCGACGATATCCGCGCCGGTTGGGACGCCCGTGATCGCGGCGCCGAGCGCGAACAGCAATGGCAGGCCCTGTGGCAGGAATATCAAAGCGCCAACCCCGACCGGGCCGCCGAGTTCAGCCGCCGCATGAAGGGCGAATTGCCGACTGATTTCGATGACATTCTCGCCAATGCGCTGGCGCAGATGCAGGCCGATGATGGCAAGGTTGCCACCCGCAAGGCTTCCGGCATGTGCATCGAGACGCTGGCCCCGCATCTGCCCGAGTTGCTTGGCGGTTCGGCCGACCTGACCGGGTCCAACAATACCAACTGGTCGGGCAGCATCGACATCACCATCGATGCCGCCAACGGCAATTACATCTACTACGGCGTGCGCGAATTCGGCATGACGGCGATCATCAATGGCCTGGATCTCCATGGCGGGTTCATTGCCTACGGCGGCACCTTCCTGGTGTTTTCCGATTACGCACGCAACGCGGTCCGCATGTCGGCGCTGATCCCGACCGGCGCGATCCATGTTTACACCCATGATTCGATCGGACTCGGCGAAGACGGACCGACGCATCAGCCCGTCGAGCATGTCGCCTCCCTGCGCCTGATCCCCAATCTCCAGGTCTGGCGCCCGGCTGACAAGCCGGAAACCCTGGCCGCTTGGGCGATCGCCCTCAAACGTCGAACGGCACCCACCGCCCTGGTATTGACCCGGCAGGGTCTGCCTCATCAGCCACGAGACAAGCAGCAGCTGAAAGACATTTCGCGCGGCGGCTACGTGCTGCGCGATGCTGAAGGTGGCGAGCCGCAGGCGATCATCATGGCATCAGGTTCCGAAGTCGGCCTGGCCGTCGCCGCGGCCGAAAAGCTGTCGGCCGATGGCATTCGGG
>JBLRWT010000073.1:0-8019 GCA_047921095.1 Wenzhouxiangella sp.
GGCCAGCTCAAGCAACTGCTGACGGTCAAGAACCTGGTCGGCATAACTGAAATCCCCGCTGTCGCTTTGCTGGCGCAGCACGTCCATGAACTCATCCTGCTGAGTTGAATTCATGCTCTTGAGCGAGTGGTTCAGCTCGCTGTATGCCCGTTGCCTGGCGCCGGCGCTGTCGAGTCTGAAATGCCGGACCCGGTCGCCCTGGCGGACCCTCAGTTCCTTGTTGGTGGCGATGATGTGTTCAAGCTCCTGCCACCACAGGCTGGCCGTATTTTCGATCATGCCCGTGGCCACATAGACCGTGGCCGGTACCTTGTGGGCGCGCAGGATGGGCAGGGCAAGAGTGAGATTATCGAGATAGCCATCATCGAACGTCACCACCACCGACTTGTGCGGCAAACGCCCGGCACGCAACAGCTCGATCGCTTCGGGCAGAGCGAGGCAGTGGTAGTTGCGGGACAGAAAACGCATCTGGGCATCAAACGTATCGACGCCGACCCGGAGTTCCCGGTTGGGATCAAAGCGCGCTTCCGATGTCGTTTGGGCAGGTTCATCGGCACTGACCCGGTGATACATCAGGCAACAGCCAAGCCCGGCCCAGACGCTGCCGACGGTGCGAGCCAGACGTGAGCGCGCCACCGCGCCGCGCCAGCTGTCACTGAAACCCACTTCGGCGGCAGGGTCCTGTGATCCCGGCGAGGAAGCCGCGACCGACCACCACGCTGTGTTGATTGCCTGACAGCTCATCGCCAGGCCGTTCTTGCCTGACGTGCCAATCCCGTCGGCAGGTAACTTCGCAGCAGGCTGCGCGCCGCATGGCTCGTCCAGCGCACTTTCAGCGAGCGGCGCAGCGCGTCGCGCGCCTGCTCGACACGGCCATCTTCCAGAAGACGATAGCCATAGCCGAACAGGTACTCGGCCATGTGCGCGTTGATCCGCCTTTCATGGGCGCGGGCGAAATCAGGATGACAGTCGAGAAATCGCTCCAGTGTCTCGAGATCAATCTCGGCGTCCAGGGCGTAATCCTGGCGGCTCAGACTGTCAGGGCGAACGGTTCGCCGCAGCAGAGATTCTGAAACACAGCCGGCCCGATAGCGGCGAAGTATGCGCAGAAAGAGTTCGTTGTCTTCGCCCACCTTCAGATTCTCGTCAAAGTCACCAACTTGTTCGATGACGGTACGCGGCACCATCACGCTCGAGGTGATGAGAAAGAAATCGCAAAGGAATTCAAGCAGGATATCGCCTTCATCGACTCGTGACTGGCGGGACCAACCCTTCAATTCATTGCCTGCGGTGTCGACAAATACACACCCGCAATGGACAAGCCCCAACGTCGGATCGGCGCGGATGACCCCCACCTGGGCGGCGACCTTTTCCGGCAACCACTCGTCATCGCAATCGAGAAAGGCGATCAACTCGCCGGTACAGATCGAGAGACCGAGATTTCTTGCCGCGGCCACGCCCCGGTTTGGTTGAACCAGGAGTTGAAGATTTGGCAGGCGATCGGTGAAGCTTGCGGCCAGCTTCGCGGAGCCATCGGTGGAGCCATCGTCCACGACGATAACTTCGAGGTGGCTGGTCGGGTAAGTCTGTCTGCAGACCGACTCCAGCGCCCGCCCAATGTGTTCCGCGCCATTGAAGACGGGAATGATGACGCTGACCAGTGCCACAGGGCCGTGTTTGCCGTTGCCGTGGTTTTCCTTCATTCGAGACCTCCCATTGTCTGTCGTCTTCCGGTGGGCCTTGTGGTGGGCCTTGTGTACCTCTGAACCGATGACCATGGCGGCAGCTCGTCAAGCTTCTTGCGTTCCCACGCCAGTGCCGAGCCGATGATCAGGTCGAGGTTGTCGCGGGTCGGACGCCAGCCCAGCCGATCGCGGATCAATTGGCTGTTGGCCACGATCGTTGCCATGTCGCCCGCCCGACGCGGGGCTTCATGCACATTCAGGCTGGTGCCATCAAGCCTTTCCAGCGCATCGATGACCTCTCGAACGCTGTATCCGTGACCGTAGCCGCAGTTGGCAGTCAGGGACCGGTTGCCTGCACGCAGGTAGTCCAGTGCATCGATATGAGCGGCAGCCAGATCCTCGACATGAATGTAGTCGCGCACGCAGGTGCCGTCGGCGGTGGGATAGTCGGTGCCGAAGATGTCAAGCTCCGGTCGCAGGCCCACGGCGTGCTGACAGGCAACCTTGATCAGATGAGTTGCTTCAGGTGTGTCTTGTCCAATGCGGCCAGCGGTGTCGCATCCGGCAACATTGAAGTAGCGCAGGATGACGTGACGCATGTTCGATACATGAGCAAGATCACGCAGCATCCATTCGGTCACGAGCTTTGATCGGCCATAGGGATTGATCGGCGCCGTCGGCGTGGACTCCTCCGCCCGCCCCCCCGGCGGGTCGCCGTAGACTGCAGCGGTTGAAGAGAATATGAACTGTTGGACACCGGCCTTGTGGCAGGCAGCAATCAGCGTGCGCGCGCGTGCTGTATTGCTGTCGTAGTAATCCAGGGGGCGGGCCACCGATTCAGGAACCACGATACGGGCGGCAAAGTGCAGCACGGTCTCGAATTTGTATTCCCGAAACAGCCGTTTCAGCAACTGCTCGTTGCCGATGTCACCAACAACCAGCCGCCCGTGCAATACCGCTTTCGAGTGGCCGGTGCTCAGATCATCGAGTACCACCACTCGCTCGCCGCGCTCACCCAATTGGGCGACGACGTGCGAGCCGATGTAGCCGGCGCCACCGGTCACCAGCAATGCGGGCTTGCGTTTCATGTAGAGGTGCCTCGCCGGTTCAGGATGCGAGCTGGAAAGACAGGGACCGCTGAGCCGGCATGGAGCAGCGCTCGGAGCAAGCGGCGTCGAATGACACGCGATGACGGGTCAAGCCTCAACGCGCGCCATTGCTGGGCGAGCGCCTTGCCATAACGTCCATCATTCAGAAAACCCAGGCCGATATCACTATCGACCATCGCTTCCATGCTCGTGACCAGGTCTCGCCCCCGGACCGAACCGGCCAGCTTGACAATCAATTGTCGTCTGGCCCTGTCCATGCGCTCGTGTTGCGAGCTCATGCTGGTTGCATGGACACGGTAGCGGGCGGCAACATGGTCCAGATAGGCAATACGAAATCGGGCCGCTATTCGCAGCCACAGGTCCCGGTCTTCACATCCGAGGCCGGTAAAGTCGGTGTCGAATCCGCCGACCGTATTGACGGCCTCGCGGCTGAATACTGCCGTGGGACATGAAACATGCTCGTGCCTCAGAGCGATCGCCTCGAACGCATCACGCTGCTGATCCCATTGCCTGGCACGGACGCCAAGCGCTCGTCCAGCCTCGTCCATGCGCTCGATGTTGGCATGGACCAGACCGAGGTCGGGATCACGCTCGAAGGCGCGCACCGCGCTGGCAATGTGACGCGGAAGCCAGGTGTCATCAGCGTCCAGCAGAGCGAAGTAATCGCCGCGCGCGCATCCCATTGCGACGTTGCGCGCCGCGGGCAGACCGGCGTTGGCCTGATCGATCACACGGATGCGACCGTTGGAGCGCGTCGCTCGTTCTTGCGCGATGGCCAGGCTGTCGTCGGTGGAGCCATCATTGACCACGATGACCTCCAGCGCCTGAAAGGTCTGGGCCAGTGCGCTGTCCAATGCCTCGCCCAACCACGGTGCGCCGTTATAGACGGGTGTGATGGCCGAGACGATGGGCCGTTGGGTTGTCTGGGTGGATGCCATGTTCATCGGCTGCCACGCCGGAACAGGACGACCTCAACCGTTTGCAGAAGAATCTGCAGGTCGAACAGGAGACTCTGTTTCTTGACGTAATACAGATCGTAGCGCAGCTTTTCCACGGCATCGGCCACCGACGACCCGTAGGGATAACGAAGCTGTGCCCATCCGGTCACGCCTGGCCTGACACTGTGACGAAGCTCGTAATAAGGGATCTGCTGCTTCAACTCGGAAACAATCTGAGGGCGCTCCGGTCGCGGGCCGACCATGCTCATGTCGCCGCGCAGAACATTGTAGAGTTGCGGAAGTTCATCCAGACGCAGCTTTCGGATGATTCGACCGACCCGGGTCACGCGATCATCATCGGCCGAAGCCCAGCGCGCGACCCCATCGCCTTCGGCATCATCGCGCATGCTTCGAAACTTGACCAGAACGAATTCGCGACCTCCCTCGCCCGTGCGGGTCTGCCAATACAGGGCCGGGCCGCGGTCTTCAAGGCGGATGGCCAGGGCAACCAGCAGCATCAGCGGCCAGGCCAACGCGAGAATGAGCGTGGCGGAAACCAGATCGAAAACGCGCTTGTTGAACCGCCGCAGCACCGACCGATCAAACTTGCCGGTAAAGACAAACCAGGACGGCCGCAAGCCCTCCAGCAACACCCGGCCCATTTCACGCTCATAGAATGTATCCAGGCGAAGTACATTGATCCCGGCCAGGCGGCAGGCCATCAATTCATCCATCGACAAGCCGCCACGCAGATCATCGGAAGCGACAACGATGTCATCGATCCTGTGATTGAAGGCCAGGCTGACCAGCGGAGCATTCAGCGGGATGCGGTGTGTCGAGTCGAATCCGGCGGCGCGAGAACCCGGTGGTTGTGTGGAAACATAACCGACTATCCTGGCCGAGCGGGGGTTGTCGGCGAGATGGTCGTCGACCAGCAGCGAATCGGCCTTGCGGCCAGGCTCGAGAAACAGGGCCCGGCGACGCAGACGTCGACCATGGGTCAGGCTCGAGAACAGCAGCCGCGAGGCAACCAGCAGTACAAAGGCGAAGCCGAGAGACAGGACGAACACGCCACGTCCAACCTCGACCGGCGGCATCATGAAGTAAAGCGCCATCAGCGCGAGGCCACCACCTGCCATGGCCAGCACCAGGCGAGTCAGCGTGCCAATGACAACGCCATGAACCTCCCGTCCGTGCCGTTGGTACATGCCAAGGGCAATCATGCTGATCCATACCACGGCGGCGAATACCAGGCTTCGCGCAGGCAGCAGAGCAAGCGCGGCGTCCAGTCCTTCCGGGTCGCCATGAAATCTGACCTGGGCGGCCAGCCAAGGGGCCAACAGCAGCAAGAAAAGCTCGATTGCGGCAAGCACAGCAAACCAGCGCAGGCTTTGCTCACGAAAAAGACGCTCGAACAATCCGGAGCGCATCTGCAACTGGTTGGCCAGAACCAGATCGCCGGATGAATAAATCGGTGCCGAAACGCCTTCTGACCGCAAGCCGGCCGAAGCGTCAGTATCAAATGTCTTGAGCATACTGCCGATTCCAAAGTTCGTTCAACGCGAGGTGGCCATTTTCGCGGCGTGGCTGGCGGCTATCTGTGCGTTTGCGAACGCATTGCCAGCATGGTTGAAAAACGTGCTTTAGCGCACAGATAGAACACCCTTTTGTGCGCTACTCTTCTTGTTCGGTGGGGGCAAAATTGATCAATCCATCCGCGCTTGCGATCGGTTTCCATACATTGTTCGCAATGCCTGAACCAGACAGGATCTTTACATGGGACTTATCGGCGGATCACTGGGCTACGGCATACTCAGAACCATTGCAAAGGAGCCGCCTCCACGAAGCAGCGAAGTCAGCCAGTCAGATAGTTTCAAGCTCGACCAGTATTTCGGTTCGGAACTGAGCGCGGCAATCGCCGGAAAAACGGTGATTGATTTCGGGTGCGGTGACGGGGTACAGGCCGTTGCGATGGCGCGAATGGTCCCGGATTGCCGTGTTATCGGGCTCGATATTCAGGAGCGTTTTCTTGATATGGGACGCAAGCGGGCCGATCGGGCAGCCGTGTCGGATCGCTGTCGGTTCATGACCCATACCGACGAACAGGCTGACGTGATCGTCAGCATTGACGCGTTCGAGCACTTCGAGGATCCATTGGCCATACTGCACCTGATGGCCGGGCTGCTCAAGCCCGGGGGCGAGGTTCTTGCATCGTTCGGGCCAACCTGGCTGCATCCTTACGGCGGGCATCTTTTCTCGGTATTCCCCTGGGCTCATTTGTTGTTCTCGGAGCAGGCGCTGATTCGCTGGCGCGCCAATTTCCGTAATGATGGCGCACAGTGCTTTTCCCAGGTTGATGGTGGTTTGAACCAGATTCGGATCTCGGATTTCGAGCGCATGGTCGATGCCAGCCCGCTGATGATCGACTGGATGGAAACAGTTCCGATTCGTCAGGTGAAGGCCTTTCGCTGGAAGCCATTGCGTGAGTTCGGCACAAGCATTGTGCGTTGCAGATTGACACACCGGCCGACATGAAACGTTCTGCCCCAAGCAATCAAACGTTCCATGACGATCAAACGGGCTGCGAGGAAGGGGTTCACATTTTTTTCATTCTTCTTTGGTGCCCCACCCAACATAATCAATTAGAGGTGCTATGATGCTCGATACGTGGGGCAACAGGAGGCTTGGCATGCCTTTGAAGAAGACCTTTGCACAGGCGTGCGAGCCTGAGCAGAACCGGATATTGCGCGCGCTGTGTCCGCGGGACCGGGCGAGAATATTTCCGCACTTGAGCATGATTGATCTCAAGCAGGGAGAGGTTCTGTACGAGTCGACATCAACCCAGCGCTACGCTTATTTTCCGCTCGACTCGATCGCTTCCATGCTCTATATCATGGAGGATGGTCACACTTGCGAAATCGCTCAGGTCGGACGGAGCGGCATGGTTGGCATTTCCATCTTCACCGAGGCTTATACCACCACCCACAGCGCGGTGGTCCAGGGCGCCGGCCGTGCCTGGCGCCTGCGCGCCGGCGTGTTCCGCGAGGAGCTTGATCGCAGCCACGAGCTACGGAGCCTGCTGTTGCGATATACCCAGGTCCTGGTCACCCAACTTGGTCAAGCCGCAGCCTGCAATCGCTATCACACCATCTACCAACAGTTATGCCGCTGGTTGTTGATGGCGCTGGACAACCGTCCGGACGGCAAGCTGATGATTACCCAGGAACAGATCGCCAACAGCCTCGGGGTGCGTCGTGAAGGCGTGACCGAGGCTGCCGGCAAGCTGCAACGAGCCGGGCTGATCGAGTGCCGTCGCGGACAGATCAAGGTACTCGACCGGGATGGCGTGGAGCAGACTTGCTGCGAGTGCTACCAGGTCGTCAGCCGAGAAACTGATCGGCTGCTGCCGCAATGAGCCTGTCGTATCATCAGACGGATGCGAGTTGACAGGTACCAGAACACTGGCAATGAAGATCAGGCCGTGACGCGGCGCTGCATTGGCGACCACGCAGGTGGCCGCTATGAAATACAGGTTGTTTCCACTGACTCGGCGCTGACTGGTATCGAGTCGGAGTGGGATCGACTGGCCCGCCAGGCAGCGCCCACCAACCCCTTTGTGCACCCCGTCTGGATCAGCGCGTGGTGGCGAGCGTTCGGTGATCGTGCCCGGCTTCACCTGCTGGCCGTCCGCGATCAGGGACGACTGGTTGGTGTGCTTCCACTGATGTACAGCAGGGCCTGGGTCTACGGAATTCCGGTACGGCGTCTGGGGGCTATCTCCAATGATCACACCCCACGCTTTGACCTTGTCGCACGCCCCGATGCTGACGGATTGCACGAAGCCATCTGGCATGACCTGATGCGAATCAATGACCGCTGGGATATGCTCGAGTTGCCCAGGCTCTGCACATCCTCTCCGAGCCTGCGCAGGTTCAGAGCACTGGCTCAAGCGTCGGGCTGCCGTGTCGGAACCTGGCACGGCCCGGAATCACCGCTGGTTCCCGTCACGAGGACATGGTCGGAGTATGTTGCTTCCCGCTCCAGCAATTTGCGCAAGAACCTGAGAAGAAAGATTCGTCGGCTTGGTCGTGAGGCGCAGTTGGATCTCGAGATCTGTTCGAGCGCTCAATGCCTGGAGCAGGCGCTTGCCGACAGCTTTCGAATCGAGGCTGCGTCGTGGAAAGGTCGCGGCGGAACGGCCATGGAATCTCAGCCCCTGGTTTTCCAGTTCTATTCGGAATTGGCGGCTGCCCTCGTCGATCAAGACCGGTTGTGCCTGCATTTCCT
>JBLRWT010000074.1:0-7930 GCA_047921095.1 Wenzhouxiangella sp.
CATGAGCCCGGGCCATGGGCGCTGTGAGCCGATTTCCAACGCAGCATGGCGCCGCCCGAGGGTTTTTCAACAGCCTGCTGGCTAGGCAGCGACACCGTGCTCCCGCGTGGCGTGGAAACGGATCTCGGGCCACTTCTCCTGGGCCATCTGCAGGTTGACCCGGGTGGGCGCGATATAGACGAGGTCCCCGCCGTGATCCACGGCCAGGTTGGCAGCGGCCTTGTCCCTGAACTGCTCGAACTTGCGGGCATCGTCGCTGCTCACCCAGCGGGCGGTCTGCACGTTCACCTTCTCGAAGCTCGCATCCACGTTGTACTCGGCCTTGAGCCGGTAGGCGACCACGTCGAACTGGAGCAGACCGACCGCGCCGAGGACCAGGTCGTTGCCGAACAGCGGCTTGAAGAACTGGGTTGCTCCCTCTTCGGAGAGCTGGGCCAGACCCTTGGTCAGGGCCTTGAGCCTGAGCGGATCGCGCAGGCGTACGCGCCGGAACAATTCGGGCGCAAAACTCGGAATGCCGGAAAACTGCAGGCTCTCGCCTTCGGTAAAGGTATCGCCAATGCCGATCGTGCCATGGTTGTGCAGGCCGACGATATCGCCCGGAAACGCGTACTCGGCGGCCGCCCGCTCGTCGGCCATGAAGGTCAGCGCGCCGTGGGTGCGCTGTTCCTTGCCCAGCCGGACATGGTGCAGCTTCATACCCTTTTCGAATACGCCGGAGCACACGCGCATGAAGGCCATCCGGTCACGATGGGCCGGGTCCATGTTGGCCTGGACCTTGAACACGAAGCCGGTCAGCTTGTCTTCCTCGGGCTTGACCGTGCGACCCAGGGTCGGGCGCGGCTGCGGTCCGGGCGCCTGCTCGACAAACTCGTCCAGCAACGGGATCACGCCAAAGTTGTTCAGCGCCGAGCCGAAAAATACCGGCGTCTGCTGCCCGCCCAGGTAGCGGTCGAGATCGAAATCGTGGCTTGCGCCCTTGACCAACTCGATCTCGTCGCGCAATTCGGCGGCCATATCGCCCAGCGCCTCAGCGGCCTCCGGCGAGTTCAGGCCGGCGATCACCCTTGGCTCCTGGCGCAGGTAGTTCTTGCCCGACTCGTATAAATGCACCTCATCGCGCAGCATGTGGTAAATGCCCTTGAGTCGTCGACCCATGCCGATCGGCCAGGTCACCGGCGCGCATTCAATGCCGAGCACATCCTCGACCTCGTCCAGCAACTCGATCGGCTCGCGACCTTCGCGGTCGAGCTTGTTGATGAAGGTGAAGATCGGCGTATCACGCAGGCGGCAGACCTCCATCAGCTTGATGGTGCGCTCCTCGACACCCTTGGCGCAGTCGATCACCATCAGGGCCGAGTCGACCGCCGTCAGCACACGGTAGGTGTCTTCGGAAAAGTCGGCGTGTCCGGGGGTGTCGAGCAGGTTGACGATGCGTTCCCGGTAAGGGAACTGCATCACCGAGGAGGTAATGGAAATCCCGCGCTCCTTTTCCATCTCCATCCAGTCGGAGGTGGCATGGCGCGAGGCCTTGCGCGACTTGACCGATCCGGCCAGCTGAATGGCCCCGCCGAACAGGAGGAACTTCTCGGTCAGCGTGGTCTTGCCGGCATCTGGATGCGAGATGATGGCGAAGGTGCGGCGGCGGGCGATTTCGTCAGTAAGGCGGGACATGAGAGCAGACTGGGAAAACCGTGCATTGTAGGACATTTGCGCTGGTTTGATGACCGGGGAACGTTTGAATAACTTCTGCATGGGCGCGACGAGTCTCTCATCGAACAGGTTTATGGGCCACGGGTTTACGGGTAGGAGCGACTCTCTGGTCGCGATAGCAGGTCGCGCATTTCGGTTATCCATGATCTGGCTATGAGTCCGAAACCAGGCTGCGATCCCTGGTGCTATGATAGTCGTTGTAGGCATATTTGGCTTGAACTGCCCGACAACAACTTGCAAGGTGAATTGAGTGGAGAGCTGGCCGAGTTGCTGTTGCTGGAGCGGGCACCAGAGTACCGCCTCGATCTTTCTGGGAATGCCATCACTGGCACACTGATCATACCGGTTTGAAGGAAATTGAGAACATGCGAATCAAACTAATCAGCCCGCTGCTGCTGGCGAGCGCAATGGCGCTGTCGAGTGTGCCGGCCCATGCAGTCGATGCCGAAACGGTGGACCGCCTGACTGACTTTTACCAGCTCATGAATGGCGATGAATGGTATCGCGACGATGGCTGGCTGAGCCCGGACAGCGACCCTTGCGACTGGTATGGCATTGAATGTTTCGACAATCAGCAGGGCGAACCGGAAATCAGGAACATTCGTCTGTCGGACAACAATCTGCGCGGCTCGCTGGCCAACTCGGGCATCCTGGATCTGTCGCTGAAAGTTCTGGATCTGAGCCACAACCGGATCCACGGCAGCCTGCCGCAGCTGCCTGACGTGAGCCTGCTGAATCTTTCCAACAATCGCCTGAGTGGCTCGTTGCCGACAGCTTCCGGCGCGGCGCCTGGCGCCGTTCCGGCGATCGACCTTTCGCGCAACGGCTTCGAAGGCGAGGTGCCGGCAAGCTGGTCGGAGCTGGGCCTGATACGACTGAACCTGGCCGATAACCGTTTGAACGGCTTGCCTGAAGCCGCCTTTCTGGCCCTGGATGAAACAAACAATAGCTGGCAGCTGTTCCTGGAAGACAATGATTTTGCCGGCGAACTGCCCGAATGGCTGAGCGGCCTGACTCTGGCCGGCGAGCACAGCCTGAATCTGTGCTGGAACGCCTTCACTATCAGTGATGATGACGTGCTTGAGTGGGTACAGGCGCGCCATGTCGGCGGTGCCGATTTGAGCTGCCTGGGACTGGACCGCCGTCATCCGGACCCGGAATTGAGCGGCAGCTGGTACAACCCGGCGCGCGATGGTGAAGGCTTCTCGTTGATGCTGCTTGAGAACGACTCGGCCCTGCTGTACTGGTTTTCTCACATCAGCAAAGGACGTCAGAAATGGCTGTTCCAGGTGGCGCCGATCGAGAACGAGTCGCTGATCTTCGATGGCATGCACCGCACTGAGGGGGTTTTCGACCAGGGCTTTGGCGAAATGGGCCGCTTCTGGACTCTCGGCAGCCGGCTTCGCCTGGACTGGCTGAACTCCGGCATACTTCACGGCGAATATGGCATCCAGTACAACCGGGATGATCTGATTCGGGAGAGCGGCCTCCCGATCATACATGTGCCGATACCCAAGATGATCTTTCGCCAGGACCATACGCACCTGACCCGCCTGGCCGGCAGCCGTTGCGACAACACTCACCCCATGCAGTGGGCCTCCGGTGCCTGGTACAACGAAGAACGCGGCGGCGAAGGCTTCCTGGTCGAAGTCATTGAAGACGGACGCGGCCTGGTTTACTGGTTCACCCATACCCCGGCCGATGCCTTCAACGCCGACGAACAGGCCTGGATGATTGGCGTCGGTCAATTCCAGGGCCAGCAGTTGGTGATCGAAAACCTGGTCCAGCCGCGTGACCTGGACAATGGCATGCCCGAAGACACTGCCGGCATCACAGCCTTGCAGTGGGGCGAAATCATCATTGACTTCCATGACCCGCTCACGGCCTCGCTGCAGTACATCAGCGAGGAAGAGGATTATGGCAGCGGTCAGTACCCGCTAAACCGATTGGCCCGGGCAAGGCTGGCTGACTGCTCCGCGGACTGAGGTCTCCATTCGAACTGATCAGGGTGGGGTTGACGGTCTAGAATAGGGAAGACTCACGTTGGAGTATTGGTCATGGGTAGAGCTTTATTCTCGGTTGTGTTGAAGTTCATGGTGGTGGCCGGCATGGCATTGCCGGCAGTCGCACAGGTTTCGGATCTTGATCGCGAGATCCTGGTCGACTTCTATCTTGCTGCTGGCGGCGACGATTGGATTCGCAACGACGGTTGGCTGGACGACGATGTCGACGTCTGCGACTGGTATGGCGTCGATTGCCAGTTTCGCAATGAAGTGGATCGCGACGTGTTGCGGCGAATCGAATTGCCGGCCAACAACCTCACCGGCACGCTGGATGCGCGCATCTTCGAGATCGTCCATACGCGGCTGGATCTCGGCGACAACCATCTCGGCGGTGCACTCGACAGGTTGCCGCGCTCACCGGGTCAGGTCGATCTGTCCAACAACAAATTGTCAGGCGTGCTGCCGATGGCGCTGGCGCAGCAGGCCGGCCAGGTGAGCGGCTCCTCTCTGCCGAACAGCACCTGGTACCTGGATTTGTCGGGCAATGAATTCGAAGGCGAAGTGCCGGCCAACTGGACCGGCGCCATCTGGCTAAGCCTGGCCAACAACCAGCTCGAAGGCTTGCCGTTGTCGCTGTTCGAGCAGGATATGCATCCTGCCTCCGCGCGTTTTCTGGACCTTTCCGACAATCGTTTTTCCGGCAGCCTGCCGGACTGGATCATGGAGCGCCGTTTCATGGACCACGATGGCCCGTCACGCTGGGGCGGCGGCCTGAACCTGTGCTGGAACGACTTCGAGATCGACAACCCGGAGCTGATCGAGTGGATCGGCGAGCATCACGTTGCCGGCGCCGATTTCGAACGATGCCTCTCAACCGAGCGATTACAGACCGGCCCGGAGCTGTCCGGCAGTTGGTTTGACCCGGACCGCGACGGGGAAGGCATTTCATTTCAACTGCTCGAGGGTGGTGGATCGCTGCTGTACTGGTTCACCTTCGACGATGAGGGCGGGCAACGCTGGCTGTTCGAGGTCGGCAACGTTTTCGAGCAGGCCCTGGTCTGGAAGCCGCTACTTCAAACGCGCGGACGCTTCGGCCAGGGGCTGGCAACAGACGATGAAGTCCCGGCACTGGAAGTTCGCGGCAGCTTCCGTCTGGATCGCACTGGCGAGCAGTCCCTGCAGGCGGAACGGGTTTATATCGATCCGACCCAACACCCCTGCCTGGCCGTCTATCCACCACCGCTGGCGTGCTTCGGCAGCAGCATTTCCGATCGCCTGGACTATCAGCGCCTGACCGAGCTGGCCGGGACCACCTGCGACAACCGCAGCGACGCGCAGCAATACGCCGGCGCCTGGTTCAACCGGGAACGGGATGGCGAGGGGTTCATCATCGAGGTGCTGCCGGATGATCGTGCTGTGGTCTACTGGTTTACCTACCAGCCCGACGACTCCGGCCAGCAGGCATGGATGATCGGCGTCGGTCAGATGATGTTGGCGCCCATCTTCGATCCGCCCCCGCCTGGCGGCCAACCCCAGTTCACGGTGACCTTCGACCCCCTCTACCAACCGCAGGGCGCCAGCTTTGGTCCCGACTTCGATCCGGCCGACGTGCAACGGGTGGAGTGGGGTGAGTTGACGATCTGGTTTTTCGACGCCAATACTGGCAACATCGGATGGATCAGCAACGATCCGGCTTACGGCTCCGGCAGCTACCCGATCGAGCGCCTGGCCCAGCCGATGCTGGCCGAGTGCGAGGCGGATTGACGGCCATACTAGTTCGGTCTTCCTGAGGGGGCTGCCATGAGATAAGGAATTGAAAAAACAAACATGCAAACAAAATTGTTTCAAGTGTTGTTGCCGGGCCTCTTTTGCGCGTTGGCCGCTCCCGTATTCGGCCAGGTACCGAGCACCGAGCGTCAGGCCCTGATCGATTTTTATCACGCCACCGGCGGCGATGAATGGTACGCAAACGAAGGCTGGCTGGGCGCGACAGGCACCGAGTGCGACTGGTTCGGGGTAGAGTGCGGGACTACTGACGAGCCAATCAGCCAGGTCCATTCTCTTTCTCTGCCAGCCAATGGTCTGACCGGCAGCCTGCCCGAAGCGCTTGTTGGCCTGACCGAACTGGGCTCACTGCGGCTGAGCGGCAACGCCATCGAGGGCTCTATTCCGCCCGCCTTCGGCGATTTTGACAGGCTCGGCATCATCGACTTGCGCGGCAATCAACTGAGCGGTCCGGTGCCGGGTGAATTGCTGAACACGCCGGCCAATCGCATCTGGCTTGCCGGCAATCGTCTTGACGGCTACACGCCAGCCGTGGGCATGCCCGGCGGGAATGCTGTGTTTTTGTCGGTCGACCTCAGTCGCAATCCCATCACTTCGCTGCCGCCGGCGAGCTGGCGGTCGGCCGGCACCATCAATCACCTCGATCTCGCGCGCACCGCACTGGCCGGTGAGTTGGACTTCCAGAATCATCCCTGGCCCGGGCTCGAGACACTGAACCTGGGCGACAACGCCATTGCATCGGTCAGCGGCATCGATTCCACCACACTGACGGACTTGCGTCGCTGGCACCTGGACGGCAACCAACTGACCGAGCAATGGCCGGTCAGCGGAAATACCCTGCCCAGCCTGGATATTCTGGACCTGACCGGCAATCAGCTGCGCACCGCGCCGCCGGCTGACCTGTCCGAGCATCCAGCCCTGAGGGATCTGCGCCTGGCTTACAACGTCCTGGCAGGCGAGACGATTGCGGGATTGCTTCTGCTGCCGAAACTGTCAATTTTGGAACTGCAGCACAATCCCTTGAAGACCTTGCCGCAGGGCCTGCAAGGGGTGGTCGGGCCGCAGAACAGGCTCGACCTGTCACATGCCGGGCTGGAAGGGGCTCCGCCCCCCTGGTTCAGCGATCTGTCGGTAAGTACCCTGAATCTGTCGGGCAATCGCCTGGGCGGCAGTCCGGTACCCTGGTTGGCGGCGCTGCGAGCCGGCGCCGGCGTCCGGCTGGACCTGTCGAACAACCGCTTCGAAGGCCCGCTTCCGGCGGAGCTTGCCGAACTCAATTACGTTCGCGACAGCCTGGACCTGTGCTGGAACGACTTCGACGAACCTTTTGGTGAACAGTTCGATGACCTGTTCGAATCGGCCCACTTCGGCGGTCACCCGGCCGACTGCAACGGACGCGAACTGGCAGACATCGATCCGACCATCAGTGGGAGCTGGTACGTCCCGGAGCGCAACGGCAAAGGCTATGCCGTGATGTTGCTCGACAGCGGCCAATTGCTCCATTACTGGTTCGGCTACCCGTCTTTCGGTGTAGGTCAGAAGTGGACCTTTCAGATGACCGAGCCGGACGGCGCAGTGGCCGATCTGCCTCGCTCGCTGGCACCTCGCGGCGGACGGTTCGATTTCGGCCTGGGCGCTGGCACGGTGGACGATTACGAAGACCGAAAACTGAGAATGGTGCGCCTGGCCGACGACCGCTTGAGCATGGTCTCGCGCCTGCGTCCGGGCTCGCCCGATGTGATCCTCGACCCACCGCCGCCACCCATCCATGGACGTTTCGATCATGTCCGCCTGACCAGCCTGGCCGGCGCTACCTGCGACAGCCAGAGTCGATTTCAGGATCTGAGTGGCCTGTGGTTCAACCCGGAGCGCTCGGGTGAAGGCTTTGTGCTGGAAGTGCTGCCCGACGGCCGCGCCGTGGTCTACTGGTTCACCTACCGCCCGGATGCCACGGGCCGCCAGGTCTGGATGATCGGCGAAGGCCAGATGGAGTCTTCCAACATTGGCACGCCGCCCCCGGACGCGGCAGCGTACTGGGTAGCATTTGACGCCATGATTCAACCGGGTGGAACGGTCTCGGGGCCGGGATTCGATCCCAGTGCCATCGAGCTGGTCGACTGGGGCAAATTGCACCTGGACTTCTTTCGCCAAGGTACCGCCCGCGCTTCCTGGGAAAGCCAACTGGACGGCTACGGCAGCGGCAGCTACCCGCTCGAACGCCTGGCCCGGCCGATGCTGGCCGAATGTGGGGAGGAATGACGACGGTTTTACGGTTTGAGGACCTCACCGCCCCGCCGCAATCTCCAGCCCGCGGCGCGGCGTGACGGGCTGACCGTCGGCGTCTTCGAACTCGAACGGTACCGAGACCAGGCTCATGTCGCGATTGACCTGGATGACGAAGTGCAGGTGAGGGCCGGTGGTAAAGCCGG
>JBLRWT010000075.1:0-7869 GCA_047921095.1 Wenzhouxiangella sp.
CTTTTGCCAAACGCTGCAAAAGTACCCAAAAGAGCTTCGGGTGGGCCACGTGAGACTTGCCCTGCGGGTACCCTGCGATGCTCGGATCAAGCGGCGGTCGCTCAACTCACGCGCTACGGCTCCGCTCCAGGGCTTCTTGGGCCGTTGGCCCAAACCGCCCTTGCGCTCCCGCCTGCGCTACGCTCAAACACACGCTCCCTATACCCGCTGGATCCTGCGCTTCTCGGCTGCGTCTATGGCAATTCCCATCGAAAGAGGTTGAGGGTTTGTAAAAGTCAAAACCAAGATCAAAACCTACCGTCCACGCAATCGGGCAGCTTTTGACTCTTGCCGTTGACTGTGAGCCTTTGACCTTCGCCCTTGATGGCGCCGAGTAACGCAGGCTGAGCCGGAAAAAGCGGTTCCGCAATGTCTGAGCGAAGCGCAGGCGGGAGCGCAAGGGCGGTTTGCGCCGCCAGGCGCATGAAGCCCTGGAGCGGAGCCGTAGCGCGTGAGTTCGGAACCGCCCGGCTCAGCTGAGTAACGCAGGGGACCCGCCGTAGGCGGGCGCCATCACGGGCAAAAACGTCGCTTTTGGATACTTTTGGGGCGTATGCCAAAAGTATCTCGCCCATCAGCGCAAGCGGGGCGAAACGCTTTTGAACCCTTGCTTGGACGAGCGATAAGCAATCAGGTACAAATTTGTTCGATGAGAGACCCGTCGCGCCCGTGCAGAGTTATTCAGAGGTTCCCTAAGCCGCTTGACTGTCGACAAGGATTTATTGGCCGGCCAGCGGCACACTGGCGATTGCTCCCGCATCAGGCCGCTCCATGCCCTACCAGGATTTGCGCCAGTTCCTCAAGGACCTGGAAGCCGAAAAGGACCTGGTCCGGATCGATCAGCCTGTCGACCCGGTGCTCGAAGCGACCGCGCTTGCGCGCCAGCTTCAAAGCCAGCGGGGCCCGGCGCTGCTGATGAACAGGCCGGTGGGCAGTGATCATCGCCTGCTGCTGAATCTCTTTGGCCATCGACGCCGAATCGAGGCGGTGTTCAGGCACCGGCCTGTCCGCGGATTGCGGGAACTCGGCGAATTGCTCGCCCGGCTACAGCAGCCGCGTCTGCCGCGAGATCTGAAAGGCGTGTTCAGCGACTGGCCGGAGCTTGGTCAGATCGCAATGGCCGCGCCAAGGACTCTCACGCAGGCCCCTTTCACGGCAAATCAACTCGGGATCGATGATCTGGATCTTGAAGGCCTTCCCGTGCAACAGTGCTGGCCCGGCGACGCCGGCAGGCTGATTACGCTGGGCCTGGTCGTCACCCACAACGCCAGGCTTGGGCGCAGCAATATCGGCATCTACCGCCAGCAGTTGATCGGCAGGAATCGGGTCATCATGCGCTGGCTGGCCCATCGAGGAGGTGCGCAGGATTATGCCGAATGGCAGCAAAGCCGGCCTGGCGAGCCATTTCCGGTTGCCGTGGTGATCGGCGCTGATCCGGCGACTACGCTCGCGGCCGTTGCGCCCGTGCCGGATACGCTTTCGGAATTTCAGTTTGCCGGCCTGCTGCGCGGTGCTCGCAGCCAACTGTTCCGCGCGCCTTTGACTGGTCTGCCGGTTCCGGCCGGCGCTGAAATGGTGCTGGAGGGTCATATCCACCCCGACGATACCGCAACCGAAGGCCCTTTCGGTGATCACACCGGTCACTACAATGCACCGGGAATCTACCCGGTCCTGACCGTCGAGCATCTGTCGATGCGTGACAATGCGATTTTCCACGGCAGTTGGATGGGCAAGTCGCCGCACGATGAGCCCTCGGTGCTGGCAGCTGCATTGAACGAGCTGTTCGTGCCCTTGCTACGCGGTGTTTTTCCAGAGGTTCGGGACTTCTACCTGCCGGCAGCGGCTTGTTCTTACCGTCTCGCTCTGGTCAGTATTCGCAAAGGCTACCCGGGTCATGCGCGCCGGGTCATGATGGGTATCTGGTCTTACCTGCGCCAGTTCAGCTATACCAAGTTCGTGGTCGTTGTTGACGATGACATCGATATTCGCAATGACGCCGATGTGCTTTGGGCGATCGCCAATCATGTTGATCCGGCACGCGACACCCTGCTGGTCGACCACACCCCGGTCGACGTGCTCGACTTTGCCGGTCCGGAACCGGGGCTGGGTTCCAAGATGGGGCTGGATGCCACACGCAAATGGCCAGGCGAAACACGCCGTAACTGGCCCCAACCGATCATTCCCGACCCGGTTGCCGAAGATCGAATGGCAACGCTTGCCGCCCAGATCATGGCGCAACGGCAATGAATGCAAAGCTTGATTGTCGTCAATGAAAGGCGGATGGGGAACGGACATGCTGTGCAGGATGACTTCAAGGAGCTCGACATGAAATTGATCTGCCCGGCCGGATCCCTGCCGGCATTGATCGAAGCCGTCAACCAGGGGGCCGATGCCGTGTACCTGGGATTTCGCAATGCGACCAATGCGCGGGCCTTTCCCGGTCTGAACTTCAGCCCGAGCGATATCGCCCGTGGCATTGCTCACGCCCATTCTCGCGGCTGCGAAGTCTACATGGCACTCAATACCTACCCGAGGTCCGACCGCCTTGGTCAATGGGAGGCTGCCGTCGACCAGGCCGCGGCGCTGGGCGTGGACGCACTGATCATTGCCGAAATTGCCGTGCTGGACTACGCCCTGCGGCATTATCCGACGATCCGACGGCACCTGTCTGTGCAAGGTTCGGCCACAAGCGCGACAGCGCTGAAGTTCTACCATGAGCAGTTCGGCATCAGCCGCGCGGTGCTTCCTCGCGTGCTGGCCATTGGTCAGGTCGAGCAACTGGCCACATGGTCCCCGGTCGAGCTGGAGGTTTTTGCCTTCGGCAGCCTGTGCATCATGGTTGAAGGACGGTGCCAGTTATCGAGCTATGTCACCGGCAAGTCACCCAATGTTTCGGGGGTGTGCTCGCCGGCCGAGTTTGTCGAATGGGACGAGACGCCGGAGGGGCGAACGGCTCGGCTCAATGGCGTGCTCATCGACCGCTTTGCCGAAGGCGAGCCTGCCGGTTATCCAACCATCTGCAAGGGCCGCTATGCCGCTGCCGGCAAGACCTTCCATGCGCTGGAAGAACCAACCAGCCTCAATACCCTGGAGTTGTTGCCCCGCTTGCGCGCCGCCGGTATCAAGGCAGTCAAGATCGAGGGCCGCCAGCGCAGCCCCGCCTACGTTGGCACGGTGGCGCGCATCTGGCGCCAGGCGATCGACCGTTTGCAGGCCGGTGGACAGGACTTCTCCATCGAGGCCTCCTGGCAGGCTGAGCTGGCCCGGCTGTCCGAAGGCAGCCAGGTCACCCTTGGGCCCTACCAGCGCACCTGGCAATAGGAGCAAGCATTTTGGACAGCACGCCTGATTACAACCTCAAGCTGTCGCTTGGAGCACTCCAGTATTTCTGGCCCCGGCAGAAAACCCTGGAATTGTACGAGCGCGTCGGAGACCTGCCGATCAGCATCATCTACCTCGGCGAAACCGTCTGCTCCAAGCGCCGTGAACTGAGACTTGCCGATTGGCTGGCCATTGGGCGGGAACTCAAGTCTGCAGGGCATGAAGTGGTTCTGTCCACCCTGACCCTGATCGAGGCAGGATCCGAATTGTCCGCCTGCCGACGCATCGTGGAAAACGGCGAGTTTCCCCTCGAGGCCAACGACATGTCAGCGGTGCAACTGGCCACCGAGCGCGGCCTGCCATTTGTCGCCGGTCCGGGAGTCAATATTTACAATCACCGGACGCTGGCCATTCTGCAGTCCATGGGACTGACCCGGATGGTTCTGCCCGTTGAGCTCGGCCGCGATTCACTAGGGCACCTGGTCGCCGGCATGACAGCCGATGGTCTTGATCCGCCTGAAATCGAGGTGCTGGCGTGGGGGAGGATCCCGCTATCTCATTCAGCCCGGTGCTTTACCGCTCGCGCTGTCGGTCGCCCCAAGGACGACTGTCGTTTTGAATGTCTGAAGCACCCGGATGGGGAACGGGTCCGGACACGCGAAGACCAGGCATTCCTCAATTTGAATGGCATCCAGGTTCAGAGTGCCGCCGTTCAGGACTTGAGTCCAATGCTGGATGAATTGGCTTCCGCGGCCGTGGACATCGTGCGCATCCAGCCGGGGTACGAGCCTATCGAAGATACCGTCGCACGTTTTCAGGCAGCGCTTCGCGGCGAAGAAATTGATGTCCTTGAAGGAAAAGTGAGCGGCTATTGGCGTGGGCTGCCCGGCATGCACAAATAATTGCACTTTATTTGGAGGCAGCAGGCCACATTTTGCACAGGAATTTCGTGAGGGTGGGCCACAAAATTGGTAATTGCGCGACGCAGTTGGCATTCTTGGCATGACTTAAGCGCTTGATATAAAAGATTTTTCTACTAGACTGGCAGGCAAGCCAGAGCCCGTAACCCGCCCGCAGCAGGCGTGGAGAAAAGGGCCGCCACGTTGTCATGAAGGGAATTTGCCTGTGATGAAATCATCGTGTTGCCTTTTGGCCCTGTTGTGGGTCACATCGGTTGCAGCTACGCCGACAATCGACAGATCCATTTACAGCAGCCTCGCCAACGGCAATCCCGTGCGAGTCATGGTGCTGTTCGACCTTCCAGAACCTGTCTCGCATACTGCCGTTGATCAACGTGCCGAACGTCTGGCTGCCGTGGCGAAGTCAACCGACGAGGTCCTGGCTTACGCCGGGCCAGGCTTTCAGCTGACCCATCGCTTTCAGCTCCTTTCGGCCATGGCCGGCTATCTGGATAGACCAGCGCTTGACCGGCTTGCCGCCCACCCCCGGGTTCGGTCGATCAGCGTGGACGGTGGTGGCAAACTGTCCATTTCCAGCCCGCCGCTGGGCCTGGAAGCCGCTCAGGACATGGCCGCTGAGCACTGGGATATCGATAGTTCGGACATCAAGGTGGTCGTCATGGATTCCGGTATTGACGCCGGACATGCCGATTTTGCCGGCGCGCTGGTCGCCGAAGGCTGCTTTTGTGCCAATCCAAAGGGCAACTGCTGCCCCAATGGGCAGCCAACCCAGTTCGGCCCGGGCTCGGCAGCCGATGATCACGGCCATGGCACCTGGGTCAGCAGCAACATCCTTGGACGCGGCAACGTGGCGCGGCCCGGTACAGTCCCAGGTGCATCACTGGTCTCGATCAAGGTCCTGGACGCCAAGAACAGCTTGGTCGGCAGTGCCGACATCACTGCGGCCTTTGATTGGATTGCGGTCAATCATCCCGATGCGAATGTAGTGAACGTGAGTCTCGGATCGATGACAACTTCAGCGATCGAATGCGATGGTCTGGAACTGGCTTGGGTTCGGGCAATGCGTGATGCGGTCCAGGCGGTCACTGCCAATGACACGCTGATCATTGCCTCATCCGGCAACCAGGGCGACGCCAACGGCATGGAAGTGCCCAGTTGCCTGTCGGATGTTGTATCGGTTGGAGCCACCTGGCGCGAAGACGCTGTCGGCTCGTTTTTCAGCTATTGCCCCGCGCCCCAGGTCGATCCCCGGCGTGACGATGTGGCGTGCTTTTCCAACAGCTCGGCTCATCTGGATATCCTGGCGCCTGGTGTGATGATGGATGCTGCCGCCCTGGGTGGCGGGACCATTTCGGGGATTTCCGGCACCTCGTTTGCCGCACCGGTGGTCGCCGGCTGCGCCGCTCTCATCCGCGCCGCCCGCCCCGATCTGCCCTGGACCGAAGTGCGCCGGCTGATCACCGCCAGCCCGGTCATGGTCACCGACGCACGCACCGGTCGCACTTCTCCACGCCTGGATTGCGGCCATACGATGGAAAGCTTGATGACAGAGCTGAAGTTCGCCAGTCGCGATTAACTCTGCTGTTGTGATTTGATGCCGGATCGCGACCCGGGAGTCGCACCTACAAGTTATTCCGGCCATTTCGTTTTCCCAGGTCTCCGTTAACATGACCCCAATCAATCCTCGAGGGAGCACAAGCGGTGATCTACCTGCTGCTCGGCATGGGTCTTTTTATCGGTGTTCACCTGTTTACTACGGTGGGACCTTGGCGCAAGGCCGCGGTGGCGCGTCTGGGGCAATGGCCGTACAAGGGACTTTTTTCGCTGGTTGCGCTATCGGGGCTGGTGCTGGCGGTCTGGGGTTATACACAGGCCGGCTATCACCTGGTCTGGGAAGGCCCATATTACGGCTACGAGGTTGGCCTGACGCTGATGCCGGTCGCCACGGTCCTGCTGGTGGCCGCCTACCTGCCCAGTAACATCAAGCGCCTGACCGCCCACCCCATGCTGTGGGCGGTGGTGTTGTGGTCAGGCTCCCACTTGCTGGTCCAGGGGCATTGGGCCGCCATCATCCTGTTCGGCGGGCCGGGACTCTACGCGCTGATTGCCATGGCGCTTGCCAGCGCGCGCGGCGTCCGACCAAAGCGCACGCGGCAGCCGCTGTGGAAAGAAGTGGTCGTCATCATCATCGGCCTGCTGCTCTACGGCGTTGTGCTCAGCCTGCACCCGCTACTGTTCGGGGCAACGGTGATCAGCTGAGGAAATTTGAGTAGAGCGGCTTACTAGTGGCTATTATGCAACCGAATGGCCCGCTACGCCCAGTCGAGGTTGACGTGGGTGATGTTCTCGCGCGCCAGTCGCTGGCGCAGGGCGCGGCAGTCGGCCAGCAGCCCCGGGACTTTGAGTTCGTGGGTTTCACAGAACACCTGGTCGATCCGGTCGAGTACGCCGCGGTCGATCAGGTGATTGAGCAGTACCGCTTCCAGGCCCTCGACATCGATCTTCAGCAGGCGAACCCGGCCGGGCAATGACTCGATAAAGTCGGCCAGGTCGACCATGGGCACCTCGATGCTGTTGCCGGGATCGAGGTTGTGCTTGGCGCTGACCAGCGATGATCCGGCCGAATGACCCAGGGGATCCTGTTCGAGTTTGCGGTGCAGGAACAGTGGGGCAGTGCCGGCCCGATCGGAAACCGCGGACTGGTGTAGTGTCACGTTCGCCATTCCGTCGGTCTCGCGCGCCAGTACTTCGAAGGCGATCGGATTGGGTTCAAAGGCATGGACGGTGGCGCCATTGCGAGCCAGTAACTGCGTGATCGCGCCGACATTTGCGCCGCAGTCGATGGTCAGGTCGCCGGGCTGCAATTCCATTGCGTGGAAGATGACCTTGGCCCGACGCTTGCGTCGAGCCTTGTACAGGTTGTTGGCCTGACGCAATGTTTTCAGGCCAGCCTTGGTTAGTGGGTTCATCCGGCGTTCGGCTGCTGGAAGCCCAGGGCCAGCTTCTGAAGCGGGCTCAAGGTCGGATCGGCCCCGAGCGCCGGGCAGGGCTCGAGCCGGAAACGGGTTTCGGTCGGCGCGTCCAGCGGCAGGAAATGGAAAGCCAGCACCAGCCGATCGGCAGTATTTCCGCGGCTGCCATAGTGCAGGCACCGCGAGCTGTCGAATACCAGGCCGCTGCCAGGCGGGCCTACCGCCCGGTGCAGATGGCCTTCCCGGGCCGGTTCTTCCAGCCAGCGATCGTCCAGGCGCCCGCGCCGGTGACCGCCCCGCCGGCGCAACTGGTCGGAGACATCGGCCGGTACCAGGTGCAACGGGCCATTTTCCAGATCGGTCGTCATGCAATTGACCAGGATCTTGACCTGCCTCGGCGCCAACTCATCAATATGGACCATCTGGCTCGAAGCCATGGAATCATTGGGTGGCGTCCACCACAGTGCTGCGCCTTCCAGCACCGGCACCGTGCCCAGGTAACGGGCGGTCATGCGCACGATCGGTTCGGAGACCATGAACCGAATCAGTTCGGGGTAAGCGTGGAACTCATTGCCGCTCAGGACCGACAGCAGGAAACGCTTGTTGGGATTGCGTTG
>JBLRWT010000076.1:0-7854 GCA_047921095.1 Wenzhouxiangella sp.
GCACCGACGCACCGACGCACCGACGCACCGACCTCAGGCCACCGACCACCGACCCCAGGCGCATTCATCTCGCATATAAGCCGAGGGCGTTATCATTAACTGTTATTGCCAACGAAATTTGAATTCGCTGTAATGAATGGATTTTTCAGAATCGGGATTGTGATTGTCGGGCTGGGTCTGGTGGTTGCCTGTGGTGGGCAGCCGGAGCCGCCGCGGTCTCAGGATCGGGATCAGCAGGTGTTGCCGGTGCAGGCGGTCGAGGTTCGTCCGCGCGATCTCTCGCGAACCATTCAGGTTTCGGCGCCGGTGGAGCCTTTTCGCACGATTCGCCTGGCTTCGCGCACGGAAGGGGTGCTGACCGAGGTTCTGGTGGAGGCGGGCGATGTGGTCTCGGCAGGCGAGGTGCTGGCCAGAATCGATGTGCGGGAACAGCGTGCGGAACTGACGCGGTCGCGGGCACGTCTGAATGAGAAGCGGACCAATTTCGAGCGCATGGAGCAACTCAAGGAACGTGATTACATCGACGCGGCCTCCTACGAGGCGGCCCGGGCTGAGCTGGAGATTGCGCGCAGCGAGGTCGAGCTGTGGGAAACGCGGGTTGACTTCGGCATTGTCAGCTCCACCATCGACGGCACCATCGTGGCTCGTGAGGTCGAACCCGGCGAGGCCATTTCACGTCACGCGCCGCTGTTTTCCATCGCTGATCTGTCCAGCCTGGTGATGCGCATCGGTGTGTCCGAACTGGACATTCGAGGCTTGCGGATGGGGGACGCGGTGGTGGTGCAGGTCGATGCGGTCGATCGCAGCAATCCGATCGCTGGCGTCATTCGGCGGATCTTTCCGGCCCCCGAGCCGGTCAGTCGTCTGATCACGGTCGAGATCGAATTGCCCGATGCCGGCCAGGCCGGCGTGCGGCCAGGTTTCCTGGCGCGGGCGCGGCTGATGGTCGATCAGCGCGAGAACGTGCTGGCGGTTCCGGCCGGTTCGGTGGCCGAGTCCGAAGGCGAGTACTTCGTGATGGTCATCAATGGCGAGGAGCGCCTGGAGCGGCGGGTGATCGAGCCGGGCGTCATGCGCGGCGCCTGGCGCGAGGTTCAAGCAGGGCTTGAACCTGGCGACCGGGTGGTTTCGGCCAACCCGCTGGAAATGAGCGCCGGCGACCAGGTACGGATTGTGGAGATCATTGGCCAGGAGGTGTCCAGTGTCTGAGCACAAACGAGATCACAGCAAGCGCAGCCTGGACCCGGCCCGCGGCACCCAGTACTACAGTGGCCTGACCCACTCCGCCATCCGGCGCCCGGTCGGCACGCTGGCGATTGCGTCGGTGGTGCTGGTGCTGGGCTTGTTCTTTGTCGACCGGCTGCCGGTCAACCTGTTGCCGGAAGTGGAATATCCGCTGGTGCGGATTACCGTCAATTACCCGGGCGTGGCGCCGGAGGTGATGGAAGAGCAGGTGACCCGCGTACTCGAGCGCAACCTCGCCTCGGTCGAGAACCTGAGCCAGATTTCCAGCCGGGCGTCCGAAGGCCGAACCAACGTCAACCTGATCTTCGAGCATGGCGTGGACCTGGATATCGCCATGCAGAATGCCGCGCGCATGCTGGAGCAGGCCCGTCAGCAATTGCCGGCCGATATCGAGCCACCCCGGCTGCGCAAGTGGGATCCGGGCGAGTGGGCGATCTGGCGGGCCGGGTTTTCTTCGCCGACCCGCCCCCCGCGCGAAGTGCGCGACTGGGTCGAGCAGCGGCTGGTGCCGCAATTGCAGTCGATTCCCGGCGTGGCGGCGGTGGAGGCAGCCGGTGGCCAGGTGCGCGAGATCGAAGTGGTACTGGACCAGGACCGGCTGCGCTCGTTTGGTCTGACCCTGCGCGCCCTGTCGGATCAGCTTGCCTCGGAAAACATCAACGTCGCGGCCGGCAATGTCACCTCACCCCAGTTCGACGTCATGGCGCGGACCGATGGGCGATTTGGCTCGCCGGCCGAGATCGAGAATGTGCTGCTGAGTATCCCGGACAGCGACCGGCGTATTCGACTGAGCGAAGTGGCCGAGGTCCGTGATGGCTTCCGCGAGCAACGGCTGTTCGTTCGCCTCGATGGCGTGCCCTCGACCCAGTTGTCGATCTTCAAGCTGCCCGATGCCAACGTCGTTGAGGTTGTCGACGCGGTCAACCAGCGCATGGCGCAACTGAATCAGCCGGGTTTCATGCCACCGGACATCAACTGGCAGGCCACCCGTGACGGCGCCTATTTCGTGCGCGGCTCGATCCAGGCCGTCTCCGCAGCGGCCATCATCGGCGCCGTGCTGGCCATGCTGGTGGTGCTGGCTTTCCTGGGCTCCCTGCGCAAGAGCTTCGTGATCGGCCTGTCGATCCCGTTGGCGATCCTGTTTACCTTCGTGTTGCTGGGCATGGGCGGGCTGACCTTGAACGTGATCAGCCTGGGTGGCCTGGCCCTGGGGGTCGGCTTGCTGCTCGACAACGCCATCGTGATGCTGGAGAACATCTCGCGCCACCAGGAAAAGCTGGAAAAGAATTCGCAGGACGCCGCCCACGACGGCGCCGACGAGGTGATTTCGGCCATTACCGCCGGCACCCTGACCAACCTGGCCGCGGTCGCTCCATTCCTGCTGATCACCGGTATCGCCTCGTTGATCTTTCGCGAATTGATCCTGACCATTTCCTTCGCCGTGATCGCATCACTGGCGGTCGCGCTGACCCTGGTGCCAATGCTCGCAGCCCAGTTCGGCAAGGTGCGCTATCGCTCGGGGCTGGATCGCAGCCGGGCCTTCAGAGCCTTCGACGGCCTGATTGGCTGGCTGGTGCAGCGTTACCGGAGCGCGCTTGGCTTTGTGCTGGACTGGCGCTGGCCGGTGGTCGCGGCCTCGTTGGCGCTGTTCGTGCTCAGCATCATGAGCATGGGCCGGTTGGGGACCGAATTCCTGCCCCAGCTCGATGATGGCCAGATCGATGTGCGCATCTCGCTGCCGCCGGGAACCACGCCGGAGCAGACTGATCGGGCAGCGCGCATGGTCGAGAATGAATTGATGCGCATGCCCTACGTGGAAAACGTGTTCGGCATCAGCGGCGGCCATCTGCAAGGGGGGGTTGTTTCAGAGCGCCCCGGTACGGCGCGGATGGATGTGGTGTTGACCGACGAGAGCGAACGGCCGGACATGCCGGCCGGACTGTGGGTGGCCGAAGCCCAGGAACGACTGCGCCAGCTCGATATTCCCAATGCCCGGGTCTGGGTTCGTCCACCGCGCATTCCGGGGCTGAATTTCGGCGCCCAGGGCACCGACATGGACGTGATGATCGTCGGTGAGGACCTGCCCGTACTGCAGGCGCTGGCGCGCGAGATGGTTGACCAGCTGGAGACCATCGTCGGCCTCGAAGACCTCGAGGTCGCGCGCGAGGACCGCACCCCGTTGCTGAGCATCAATGTCGACCGCGAACGCGCCGCGGCCCTGGGGGTCAATGTCGGCGAAGTGGGCCGGGCCATGCGCGAGGCGGTGACCGGCGCGGTGCCGACGCGCTTTGCCACCGGGGTCAATGAATACGATGTGCGAGTTCGCCTGCCGCGCGAGGTGACCGGTGATCCGCAGGCCTTGAGCCAGGTGATCGTGTCGGCAGCCGGCGGACGGATGATCCAGCTTGGTGATGTGGCCAGTTTCGATCTCGGCGAGGGCCCGGCGCATATTGAAAGAGAGAACCAGGTCCGGGTCCAGCGCATCACCGGCAATTTCAACACCGCCCTGAACGATGCCGGCAGCATCATGACCGAGATTCGGGAGCGGATTGCCGAAATGGCCATCCCCGATCAATACGGCATGATTTATGGCGGCCAGTTCGAGACCGCCGAGGAGACTGATCGC
Organism: Wenzhouxiangella sp.; assembly: GCA_047921095.1. GTDB lineage: Bacteria > Pseudomonadota > Gammaproteobacteria > Xanthomonadales > Wenzhouxiangellaceae > Wenzhouxiangella. The sequence goes on from JBLRWT010000076.1 coordinate 3,872, forward strand.
GAGATGTTCACGGTCATCCTGCTGGCGCTGTTTCTGGTGTTTGTCGTGCTGACGGTTCAATACGAGCGCCTGTCGAATCCGCTGGTCATCATGGCCGCAGCGCCATTGAGCCTGATCGGGGTGGTCGGCATGCTGTGGCTGACCGGCACGCCGCTGTCTGCTCCGGCCTTTCTCGGCGTCATTCTGCTGATCGGCATCGTGGTCAACAACGCCATCCTGCTGGTTGAATACATCGAGCGTGGACGCCGGATGGGGCTCGATACGCCGGCCGCCGTGGTCGAGGCCGGCAGCATCCGCCTGCGGCCGATCCTGATGACGACGCTGACCACGGTGGCCGGCATGATTCCGCTGGCCATCGGCATGGGCTCCGGCGCCAACCTGATGCAGCCGCTGTCGATCGCGGTCATCGGCGGACTGGTGACCGCCATGCTGCTGACCCTGTTCATGATTCCGTGCCTGTATGTCATCGTCCAGAACGCCAGTGACTGGTTGCTGGAGAAGCTGGTGGGCCAGCGGGACACTCGCGGTCAGGCCGAGCCGGGAGAGGCCAGGGCGAGCAGTAGCTGATTCTCGGCCGCAGTCGGTTATCCTGTCAGCCTGAATAAACGTCTGGAGAATCACATGCGCTGGACCGGATTGACGGCTCTTTTCCTGCTGCTGGCCTCGCTGCTGGCAGCCACCGCCGCGGCTGATGTCGAAGAAGCTTTTGCCCGCCTGGTGGAAGACTTCGAAGCCCATGAACTGGCTGCTGACCCGATCAGGGCCGGGCGCAAGGGCGATCTCGAGGCCGCTGCTCGCTGGCCGGACAATTCCTTCGAAGCGGTGCGCTCGCGCCAGCAGGCCATCGCCGGTTTCCTCGAACGGCTGAGAGATATCCCGGCCGACGAGTTGCCCGCATCGGACCAGATCAGTCACGCGGTGATGGATTACCTGCTGTCATTCCGCGATGAGTTGGCGCCCTTCGAGCCCTTGCGGGTGGGCTTTACCAACGATTCCGGTTTCTTTTCCATGCCTCTGCAGGTTGCAACTTCGACCCGCCCGGCCAATGTCGATGAAGCCGAGGCGTGGATTGCCCGTCTCGAAGCGCTGCCGGAACTGTTTGCACAACACCAGGGCTGGCTGGCCCGCGGCGTGGAAGCCGGCTTTGTCCAGCCGGCGCTGATCGTCTCGCGCGTGGTCGAGCAGGTTCGCGGCGTGGCCGAAACGCCGGTGGACGATCATCCGCTGCTCAGCCCGATTCGCCAGTTGCCTGAGAGATTGCCGGCCGCCGAGCGTGAGCGCCTGCACGAGCAAGCCAGTGTGGTGCTGGAGAAGAAGGTGTTGCCGGCTTACGGGCAGTTGGTCGAATTTTTTGTGGATCACTACCTGGCCGAGCCACGCGAGAGCATCGGCGTATCGGAGTTGCCGCAGGGCCGCGATTATTACCGCCTGCTGGTGCGCCAGCACACCACGCTGGATACCACACCCGAACAGGTCCATCAGCAGGGCCTGGACGAGGTCGCCCGCATCCGCGCCGAAATGGAGCAGGTGATCGAGGAGACCGGCTTCGAAGGCAGCTTCGGCGAATTTCTCGAGTACCTGCGCACAGACCCGTCCTTTTACGCCCAGTCCGAGCGTGAGTTGCTGATGCGCGCGGCCTGGATCGCCAAGCGTGCCGATGACGCCATGCCGCGCTATTTCCGCCATCTGCCACGGCTTTCCTATGGCGTTCGCCCGGTGCCCGAAGCCATCGCTCCCAATTACACCACCGGCCGCTACTGGGCCGGTGATCTGGACAACGGCGTTGCCGGTGGTTACCTGGTCAATACCTACCGGCTCGATCAGCGGCCCTTGTATGAATTGCCGGCGCTGACCCTGCACGAGGCCGTTCCCGGTCATCATCACCAGATCGCGATCGCCCAGGAACTGGAAGACGTACCGGAGTTTCGACGCAATGCCTATATCACCGCCTTCGGCGAAGGCTGGGCGCTCTATACCGAGCACCTGGGTGTGGAAATGGACATCTATGAATCCGCCTACGAGCATTTTGGTCGCCTGACCTTCGAGATGTGGCGGGCCTGCCGGCTGGTGGTCGATACCGGCATGCATTTCCACGGCTGGAGTCGCGAACAGGCCGAGGCCTGCCTGCTGGAGAACTCGGCCCTGGCGCCGCACAACGTGCGGACCGAGATCGAACGCTATATTTCCTGGCCCGGCCAGGCCCTGGCCTACAAGGCCGGCGAATTGCTGATCCGCCGGTTGCGGGCGCAGGCGGAGGACGAGCTTGGCGCCGACTTCGACATACGCTCCTTCCACGACTACCTGCTCAGCGAAGGCGCCATGCCACTGAACATGCTTGAGCAGAGAATGCTGGCCTGGATTGCCAACCATCGGCAGCAGGAGTAGGCTGGTGCAAAAGTGACACCGGGGGAAATCAATGAAACTCATTTCATGGGATGAGTTCGTCAAGCAGGAGCAGGGCGAGTACGAGCTGACCATTGATTCAGGCGACCTGAAGCTTGGCGACTTTGTCGTGCGCATCGAACCCATTGATCCGGGACAGGGCTTCGCGCCATCAGGCCAGCCGGTGGACACCTTCGAGCAAAAGCAGTGGTTTTGGGGCCATTGCCGACGGGTAACGATCGATCTTCATCGTTGCCTCAACCGGCGCCAACGCCTGAACCAGGCCAGCGACAGGCCGGCCGCGCCCACCGGTGCGGCGAGGCCGGCAGTTCCAGCGTCCATCGATGGGTTACGTAAGAGCAGGCTGACCCCGCGCGGGATCGTGGATGCGTGGCGGGTATATCGCGAGCTCAGCCTGTGCGCCCAGTCCCTGATCCTGAGCTTCCATCGGCACGGGCAGGTGGACATCGATGGCGCTGAGCGCGCGGTGGAGCGCCTGATTGAAACACTTCCCCGGCATCTGGCCTCGCTGGTCTGGCTGACCCATATCAAGGAGAAGAGTCGTTATGCCTACCAGCATGGCCTGAACGTGGCGATCCTGGGCGCCGCCTTCGCCCACGCCATGAAGTGGGATCGATCGGTGGTCAAGGCCGCCGCACTTGCCGGCTTGCTGCATGATCTTGGCAAGACCCGCCTGAATCTCGCGATATTGAACAAGACCGGTGTGCTCACGCCGGCTGAATTCGACCACATCAAGCTGCATGCCAGGCTGGGGCATGGCCTGCTGGCCCAGAACGAGCGGGTGCCGGCGGCCGTCCTCCAGGCGGTGTTGCAACATCATGAAAGAGTCGATGGCAACGGCTACCCGGACAGGCTGGGGATCGATCGCATATCCCTGCTGGCACGGGTCGTCGGCATGATCGACGCCTACGACGCCATCACCTCGGCCCGCGTCCATTGCCCGGCTCGTTCGCATCAGCAAGCCCTCGGCATTCTCTGGAAGGAGCGCGATGGCCAGTTCGACAAGGTTCTGGTCGAAGCCTATTCCGAATTTCTTGGCTGGGCGCCGCCAGGTACGCTGTTGCGCCTGAACAATGGCGACCTGGCCGTGGCTCTGCATTCGAGCAATGGCAAGTCGCAGCCGCTTGTGCGAAAACTGCGCGCCGTGGGCGAGGGCGTGCAGTTCGGTCTTGAGTTTGATCTGGCGGCTCTCCAGGGTGAAAGAGCCAACAGCGGCGAGTCCGACCCGCTTGCCGAGATCCTGCCCGACGGCACATCAGGCATCAACTTGCGCGAACTGACCCGGCAGTTGCCCAAAGTGCTGATCAAGTCCGGGGCTGACCCGGGCCCACGCGTTACCCCGACGACACATCGCCGCCGCCCCGGCATACTGAGTGGTCTGGTGGGCCGTCGCGAACGGCGTCGCAAGGTGCGGGTGGATGCGCCTCGCGGCATGCAGGTGCTGGTTGTCGATGACTCCGCCACGGTACGCTCGATCCTCAAGGCAATGCTGGTCCAGACGGGGTACCGGGTGAACGTTGCCGCCACCGCCGAAGAGGGGCTGCGCAGTGCCAGGTCTGACCCGCCCGATCTGATTTTCC
>JBLRWT010000077.1:0-7844 GCA_047921095.1 Wenzhouxiangella sp.
GGTCTTGGCTGATCGGAACGATCTGATGAAGAGCGAACCTTTTTGGCTGCCTTGCCTGATGCCCCTTTTCGTTCAGGTCGAGCGCAACGGTCTTGGCCATTGTTGTCCCTTTTCTTTTTTGCCGCTGGTGGCGTTTCCTTATTTTGGCAAACTCTACAGACCGGCGTGCCTGATGTCAAACGGCCATTCTCCCGGCACTGACCTGCTCTGGTGTAACCGGTTTCGCCGTTCTGCAGGTCAGAGGCTCCCTAGCCCTCAATCCGGAATACCAAGCGCCCAGCCAGCGTGCAGCCGGTCCGCCACCGATTCGAACTCTCCTGCTTCAATCGCCTCGCGCAGCTGGCGCATCAGCTGCTGGTAATAGTGCAGGTTGTGAATCGTGGCCAGCCTGTGGCCGAGGATCTCGTCGCATTTGTTCAGGTGCTTGAGATAAGCTCGCGAATAGTTGCGGCAGGTGTAGCAGTCGCAGTTCTGGTCGATTGGCCGGGTGTCTTTCTGGTAGCGCTTGTTGCGGATCTTGAGTACGCCGTGGCTGGTGAAAAGGTAACCGTTGCGGGCGTTTCTGGTGGGCATCACGCAGTCGAACATGTCGATACCGCGCCGGACTGATTCGACCAGGTCCTCCGGTCGGCCCACCCCCATCAGGTAGCGTGGGCGGTCGGCCGGCAACAGGGGTTCGGTGTATTCCAGCACGGCGAGGCGCTCCTCTTCCGGCTCACCCACTGACAAGCCGCCGATGGCATAACCATCGAAGCCGATGTCGATCAGGCCGACAGCGGATTCCTGGCGCAGATCCTCGTACATGCCGCCCTGGACGATGCCGAACAGGGCCGAATCCGAATCGCCATGGGCCTGCTTCGAACGCACTGCCCAGCGCAGCGACTGGCGCATCGAGTCGGCCGCTTGGCCGTGGGTTGCCGGGTAAGGCGTACATTCATCGAAGATCATCACGATATCCGAGCCCAGCGCACGCTGAACCGCCATCGACTCTTCCGGGCCGAGGAACACTTTCGAGCCGTCAATCGGTGAGGCGAAGGTCACGCCCTGCTCGTCCATCTTGCGCAGTTCGGCCAGACTGAAGACCTGGAACCCGCCGGAATCGGACAGAATCGGCCCGGACCAGCCCATGAAATCATGCAGATCACCGTGCGCCTCGATCACTTCGGTGCCCGGGCGCAGCATCAGGTGAAAGGTGTTGCCCAGAACGATTTCCGCGCCCAGCTCGCGGAGCTCCTCGGGCGTCATTGCCTTGACCGTACCGTAAGTACCCACCGGCATGAACGCCGGCGTCTCGACCGTACCGCGGTCAAAAGTCAATCGCCCGCGCCGGGCGCGGCCATCGGTGGAAAGGAGCTCGAACTGCATGGGGCGGGATCCGGAAATTTGATCGCCCATTCTAAAGGGTTCGGGACTCCGGGGTTACCAGGCCGGTCGTTCTGATTGCAGCCGTTTGGCAACCGTCTCGGATTCGCGCATGACCCGCAACGTATTGTTGCCGATGATGCCTGCCAGTTCCTCGTCGCTGTAGCCGCGGCGGATCAGTTCGGCGATCAGTGCCGGGTAGGTGGATACGTCCTCCAGACCCACTGGTACGGTGGTAATGCCATCGTAGTCGGCGCCGATGCCGATGTAGTCAGCGCCGATGCGGTCGCGGATGTAATCAATGTGGTCGGCTACATCACCAAGCTCGGCCACCGGTTGCGGGTTGGCTTCCAGCCAGGCGTTCATGCCAAGCTCCACGACACTTGGGTCACCCGGATGAAGACTCTGAAGGCGGGCTCTTTCAGCAGCTTGCAAGGCGTTCCACTGGGGCAGCCGTTGATTGATGAAAGCCGGCACGAAAGTCACCATGACAATGCCATTGTTCTCTGGCAGGCGGTCAAGCACATCGTCGGGAACATTGCGCGCATGAGGCGTCGCACCCATTGCCGAGGAGTGCGAAAAAATCACCGGCGCTTCGCTCACATCGAGTGCGTCGTGCATCACCGCCGGGCTGACATGCGACAGATCGACGAGCATGCCCAGGCGGTTCATCTCACGCACTACCTCGCGGCCGAACGCGCTCAGGCCCCCATGGCGCGGGGTATCGGTGGCGGCATCAGCCCAGTCATGTGACTGTACGTGAGTCAGGGTGAGATACATCGCCCCGAGCCGATGGAACATGCGCAGATTGGCCAGCGAGTTGTTCAGCACGTGGCCGCCTTCCATGCCCAGCATGGAAGCAATGCGGCCCGCGGCGACAGCGCGCTCAAGTCCATCGGCCGTCGTCACGAACTCCAGTTCCTCATAGGCCTCGATCAGGCGATGGGTCAGGTCGATCTGTTCAAGCTGAACCTCTACCGCCTCAGCACCGACGTACGAAGGCGGCACAAAAACCGACCAGAACTGGCCACCGAGACGGCCGGCACGCAAGCGGCCAATATCGGTGTGCATGGGCGGATCGAGTTGGCTGGTATCTTTGTTCAGGTCGATCGCTTCAAGCCGATTGTCGACCCGCGAGCGGTACTGCCAGGGCAGGTCGTTGTGTCCATCGATCAGTGGCGTTTCAGCCATAAGCTCCAGCGCACGCTGGTATTCAGGCGAGGTTTCATCTGCCGCAACCGAAACGATGAACAACAGTCCAATGGCAGGCAAAAGACATTTCAAAACATGACCTGGTATGGTTTTCTTCAGGATGGCCACCGTATCCGCGAAACCCTCGATTAGTTAAAAAAGTTTGACGGAGACCGGTTCGTCGAGTTCCTTGATCCTGGGGTTGGCTGGGAGCCTGTGGCAGCCCGGCTTGCCAGGAAAATCTCAGCATTGCCTGGCAGAATGGCCGGATTCATGCGATGGTCAGGAACCACACAGGGAAACCAAAGATGCGTCGGCTCAATCTTCGTCGGGAATGCTGGAAGCTCCACTCTCCATTTGTCATCACCGGGCATGTCTTCACTGTGGCAGAGGTCCTGTACGTGGAAATCACCGGAGATCATCACACCGGACGGGGTGAAGCCAGCGGTGTGTACTACCTGGACGAGAGCGGCCAGAGCATGCTGGACCGGGCCGAAAGCGTGCGTTCGGAGGTCGAGGACGGAGCCAGTCGCGAGGACTTGCTTTCCCTGCTGCCGGCCGGCGGCGCTCGTAACGCGATCGATTGCGCGCTATGGGATCTGGAGGCGCGGCAGACCGGTCGGCGGGTCTGGGAGTTGGCCGGTATCGTGCCCCGGGAGACTGTCACCTTCCAGACCGTGAGTCTCGACACGCCGGAACGGATGGCTGCAGCGGCAGGCCGGATCGCCGGCAGGCAGATCAAGGTCAAGCTCGATGCAGAGCAGCCACTCGAACGCATAACCGCGATCCGTCAAGCGCGGGCGGAGGCCGAGATCATCGTCGACGTCAACCAGGGATGGACGTTCGAACAGCTTCAGGAATTGGCCCCCGCGTTTCGCGACCTGGGCATTGACATGATCGAGCAGCCGCTGCCGCGTCACGCTGACGAGGTGCTTGAAGGCTATGATTCGCCGGTGCCGTTGTGCGCCGACGAATCCTGCCTGGAGCGCTCCGAATTCGAAACCGCCGCCCGTCGCTACCAGATGATCAACATCAAACTCGACAAGACCGGTGGTTTGACGGAGGCACTGGCGCTGGCCCGTCTGGCCACCGACCGCAACATGGCGCTGATGGTCGGCAACATGGTGGGCACTTCACTGGCGATGGCGCCGGGTTTCGTGATTGCTCAGCTTTGCCGCTACGCGGACCTGGATGGCCCGCTGTTGCTGGAGCAGGATCGCGAGAGTGCCATGTCTTTCGAAGATGGCAAGGTATCGCCGCCTTCTCGCCATCTGTGGGGCTGATACCCTGCGCCGATGAGTAACCGAACCCGCGTCAGCCTGAAAGCGCCGTACCTGCTCTTGATCGGCGCCGAAACCAGAACGACCTTTGCCAAGACTGCGCTGGGTCTCGTGCAGTGGTGCCCGGAAAAGGTGATGGGTCAACTGCGCTTTGAAGGGTGCACACTCGACCTGGGCGTGCCGGACATGACCGTGACAGAGGCGGCAAAATCCGGCTGCGGCAGCCTGGTCATCGGGGTCGCACCCATCGGTGGCCAGGTGCCGGAAACATGGTGGCAGGTGGCCGAGGAAGCGGCACGAGCCGGCCTGGATATTGTCAGCGGCCTGCACCTGCGCCTGCGAGATCGCCCTGGCCTGGTCGAGGCCGCAGCGGCAGGCCATGCCCGACTCGTCGATGTTCGCATACCGCCTGCCGGGCTTTCCGTCGGCGATGGCACAAAGCGCAGTGGACGACGCATTTTGACAGTCGCCGCCGATTGCGCCATCGGCAAAAAATACACGGCCCTGGCGCTCGACCGCGACCTGCGCCAGGTCGGCATGGACGCCACTTACCGGGCAAGCGGACAGACCGGCATCATGATCGCCGGCGAGGGTATTCCCATCGACTCGGTGGTTGCGGACTTCATCGCCGGTGCCGCCGAGGCCCTGTCACCGGCCAATGATCCGGCCCACGTTGACGTCATTGAGGGACAGGGCTCGATCTTCCACCCCGCATATTCCGGCGTGGCCCTCGGTCTGCTGCACGGCTCGCAGCCGGACGGTTTCGTTGTCTGTCACGACCCGATGCGCAAGACCGTCTCCGGCTGGCCACATTTCACCCTGCCGCCGCTGAGCGAGGTCATCGAGACTCACATCATCCTGGGCAGGCGCACCAACCCCGAGATTCGGTGCATTGGCGTCTCGGTGAATACATCGACCCTGCCCCCCCGCGAGCGTGCATCCTGCCTCGCCCGCCTCGCTGACCAGACCGGCCTGCCCTGCGTCGATCCGTTGGTCGACGGCTGTTACTCCATCGTTCAATGCTGGGAAGGGAAATGATTGAAACCGAAAGAGAATGGGCCAACACCAAAAACCCGGAACGGAGCCATCGCACGGGGCAGGCTTGCGCTTTTGCCGTTTGGCTTCAGGCTTCTGGAAGCCCGATGGCGCTTGAGCCAGGACCACGCAGTATCAGTAAACCAGAATAGCGACTCCAATCGCCGCCAGTGTCGCGATGATCGGGATCACCACTGTCACGACGAAGATGTCGCGGTAGGCCTCGCGATGTTTCAGGCCCATGATGGTCAGCATGGCGATGACCGCGCCCGAGTGCGGGAGGGAATCCAGGCCGCCGCTGGCCAGGGCAGCGATCCGGTGCAGGGCCTGTGGATCCACACCCATGGCCAGGTAGGTTTCGGCGAAGGTCTGCATGAAAATCTGCAAACCTCCCGAGGCCGAGCCGACGATGCCGGAGACCACGCTCACCGACGCGGCCACCGACACCAGCGGCGGCAGGTCCAGGCCGATGATGGCCTGGGCGAAGGTGGCGAACCCTTCGGTCTGGGTGACAACCCCGCCAAAACCGATCACCGCGGCGGTGTTGAGCAGCGGCATGACGCTGTCATTGGCACCGGCACCCAACGCATCCATGGTGCGCTCGCGCAACGAAGCAAAGAACAACATACTGAACAGCGAACCCAGCACCAGCGCAAAACTCGGCCACAGGATCGGCTGGGAATTGGCAAAGGCAAACAATGGACCGACAAGCCGCGTGTCATTATCGACCAGCCCCACGGCTACGGCCAGGCGCGGCACCAGGATACTGCCGAGCACGATCACCAGGGGTAGCAACGACATCTGCCAGGGCGGCCCATGCTCCAGCTTCGGGGCGAGCTGCTCCATTTCCACGTCGCGCTGGTTCGACTCGTAACCCTCATCGACAGCGCGTGCCTTGCGCCATTGCCACTCCAGGTAGGCCATGCCGACCCCGAACATCAACGCCGCCGCGACCAGCCCGGGGCTGATGCCGGCAAACAAATCGGTACCCAGCGCCGAGGCGGCAATCACGTTATGGATCGAAGGCGTACCCGGCAGCGCGGTCATGGTGAAGGTGCCCGCCCCCAATGCCACCGCGCCGCAGAACAGCCGCTTGGGCAGGTTGGCCTCGCGCATCAGGGCGATGCCCAGCGGGTAGACAGTGAAGATCACCACGAACAGCACCACCCCACCGTAGGTCAGCACCCCGCACGCCAGCACCGTGACCAGGATGGTGTGTCGGGTACCTAGCCAGGCAATGATTGCATTGGCCACCGAGGCCGCCGCCCCACTTGCCGACATCATCTTGCCGAAGATCGCGCCAGTCAGAAACAGGATGAAGAACTGCCCGGCAAAGGTGAACGCGCCCAGCGGGCCGGTCGGAAAGTAATCCAGCAGTGTATTGGCCATACCGAGCTGATTGGTCACCCCCACAATCAGACTGGCCACCAACGCGGCGACAAGAATATTGATACCGCGCAGCGCCATCAGAATCAGGGCCGCGAGCCCCAGCAAAAGGCCAATGTTTGCGATCATTTTCAGTTCCCAGGAGGGGCAAGACACCAAGGCTCCCAGAAAACATAGCAGATTTCCCGGCCCGGATTGGATACATTTCTGATGACGACTGGGCCACCGCAATCCACATCGTTACTAACGAGATCACCAATCAGCCCGGGCGCTTCCGTGGCGCGACCCACACATGCCACGGCTTCTTGCATGAGCGCATGCAAACTGCCGAACTCTGCCCTTGCGCCATGGTCGCAATATGAAAGGTGGGCAATATCGGTGACCCAAGGGCTCGATCACAGGAGGTTAGTATGGCGAACAGTACAGACGACCGGGGCCAGCGCTCCGAGGGTGCCTCACTCGGCTTTCCACGGCACCGCACCGCTTTGCTCGTGATAGATCCGGTCAACGACTTTCTGTCGGAAGGTGGCGCGGCCTGGGATCTGACCAAGAATACGGTGCAGATGAATGACGTCATCCCCAACCTCAGGCGCGCGATCGACGCCGCGCGTGAGCATGGTGTGCCGGTGCTGTTCGGGCCGATGGCCTACACCGAGCACGACTATGCCGACGACGCATTGCAGCACCGTAGCGGCATCAATCGCATCATGTTCGAACGCCGCATGTTTCTTGCCGGTAGCTGGGGCGCGGATTTTCACGAGCAGCTCAGACCGCTTGACGATGAAATCGTGCTGAAGCCGCACAAAGGCACCGACGTATTCGAAACCGATTTGCCCGAGCATCTGCAGCAGCTTTCAATTACCCATCTTGTGATTGCCGGCATGACTGCCAACTTGTGCTGCGAGAGCACCGGCCGCCACGCCGCCGAGGCCGGTTACGACGTAACCTTCCTGTCTGACGCGATCGGTTCGGAGAGCGTGCCGAGCTATGAAGCCGCGATTCGTGTGAATTATCCGTTGATCGGCAATGGCGTCATCCAGGTCGAGCAGTTCGTCGCGGCACTGGGCGAGGCCGACCCTGGCGAGGTCCAGGCGGGCGACACGGTCTACGGCTCCGACCACCTGAAGATCGGCACGGTCGACCGCGTCGAGCGGGGTAATGGCGATGTCGAGCCGCATCTGGTCGTTCCGCGCGGGTTGGTCTTCAGCCACGATGTGTTCGTGCCGCTCGATGCCGTCGTTCGGCGGATTGGCACCGATGCGTTCATCAACGTACCGCGGCTTGTGATTGGCGAAATACCGTGGGATGAACCGCCAACGCGGCAGGACCGCCACGACAAATCCGGTCCAGTCGAACAGACGGTCGAAAAACTGTACAGTTCGCGCAGCCCGTCGGCCCAGGATCGAGCGGATCCATCGAGACCGGGTCTCTGAGGTCCTACCGTGCCACGCGGCCGCAGGTAACGCTCAAGGCCACTGTACTGGCGTGAATCAAGGCGCGTTTCGCAGTCGCGAGCCATCGCCCTGACCCATCCCGGACGGCCGGACGGTAACGTCCATGTCACCATCTCGGCCGGAATCGCACACAGCC
>JBLRWT010000078.1:0-7842 GCA_047921095.1 Wenzhouxiangella sp.
GTTAATGCTTCCGGATCAATCTTCAGTTCGTCGGTTCGTCAGAATACAGCAGCCGGCAATCAGTCGCCAACTACAGGGGTTATCATTGCGGGTCCGTTTTCTTCTTTTTGGCGGGCCGCCGCCAGCCCGGGATTGTGCGCTGCCGGGCCCTGGCAACGGTCAGGCTGTCGGCCGGCGCGTTCTGGCTGATCACGCTTCCGGCGCCGATGGTTGCCCGATCACAGATATTCACCGGCGCGACCAGGGCTGTATTCGAGCCAATAAAGGCATCGGCGCCAATGGTGGTGCGGTGCTTGTTGGCGCCATCGTAATTGCAGGTAATGGTGCCGGCGCCCAGATTGGCCCGCAGACCAACTTCGGCGTCACCCACATAGCTCAGGTGACTAGCTTTGGACCCCGCAGCGAAGGATGCGTTCTTGGTTTCGACAAAATTGCCGATTTTGACATCTTTGGCCAGAACCGTACCGGGGCGCAGGCGCGCAAAGGGGCCAACGCTGCAGGCGCCGGTTGTCCTTGCCCCTTCCAGCACGCAATAGGGCTCGAGTCGAGTTCCGGCGGCCAATTCGCAGTCGGTCAGCACGCAACCCGGCCCGATGCTCACCCCATCGCCGAGTTGTATCCGGCCGTTTAGCACAACACCGGTATCGATCAGCACATCGCGCCCGCAACGCACCTGTCCACGCACCTGAACCGAATCAGGGTCCGGGAGGGTCGCTCCCTGTTCAAACAGCGCCTGACGGGCCCGGCCTTGGTAGATTTGCTCGAGATCGGCCAATTGGGCGCGATCATTGGCGCCCAACAGCTCATCGGCCTGATCGGCAATCACCGCATCGACCCGGCGTCCGCCAGTGGCTGCAATGCCGATGCAATCGGTCAGGTAATACTCCCCCTGGCTGTTGTCGGCGCCGACCTGAGTCAACCAGTCGGTAAAGTCGCCAGCGCGGGCAAACATGACGCCACTGTTGACCTCATTGATTCCGCGCTCGGCCTCGCTCGCATCCTTTTGCTCACGAATGGCGCTCACGCTGCCGTCCTGATCGCGCACGATTCGACCGTAGCCGGTCGGATCGTCGGCAATGAAACTGAGTACAGCCAGGTCGGCGTCGGTTCCGACTAGCTGATCCAGGGTCCGGGCCCGAACCAGCGGCATGTCACCCGGCAGGATCAGAACCCGGGCATCGGACTCAACCTGAACAAGCGCCTGCTGGGCGGCATGTCCTGTGCCAAGGCGCTCGGCCTGCAGCACCCAGTCGATATCGGGCGCGGCAAGGGCCTGACGAACCTGGTCAGCACCGGAGCCGATAACGACCCGGATTTGGTCCGGCCTCAGGCTTCGGACAGTATCGAGCAAATGCGCCAACATCGGCCGCCCCCCGATCGGCTGCAACACCTTCGGCTTCGACGAATTCATGCGCTTGCCTTCGCCAGCGGCCAGGATGATCACTTCCAGCATGGTATTTGGATCCGGATGAGCCTGCGGCCAGTATAACGACAGGTACTTTGCTCACACGGATAGAATGCCGTCCTGCGGCTTGGCCAGGTTGGTTTGTCGAGGTGTTGGGCATAAAAAAAGGCCCCGGGCGAGGGAGGACCCGGGGCCTAGAGTCGGATCCGGTTTGGGGACTGTAACCGAATCCTGACGGTTCGCCCAGGGAGGGGGACGAACCAACACCATGTACATGGCGATAGTTAAGACCGGACGCCTGCGATAAAAGTTTCGTACAGGGTCCGCAAATTTGAAGGTTTTTATTTTTTTACTTGTAATTCAGGTGGTTGGAAAACACATTTGTCTGCTCAATTCAGGAACATCCGGATGGCAGCCTCAATGCGCGCTGTCCCAGTCCGGTCCGGTTCCCGCGTCGACCTCCAGCGGCACCTTGAGTTCGGCAGCCTGGCGCATATGCTCAACGACCGCGGATTTTACCTGATCGAGGATGCTGTTTTCGACTTCCAGCACCAGCTCATCGTGGACCTGCATCACCAGCCGCGCCGCCACGCCCTCGTTCTGGATCCAGCGGTCGACGGCAATCATGGCGCGCTTGATGATGTCGGCAGCGCTGCCCTGCATTGGCGCGTTGATGGCCGCCCGTTCGGCGGCCTGGCGACGCTGGCCATTGCGCGAGCGAATCTCGTCGGTCCACAGGCGTCTGCCATAAATTGTTTCGACATAGCCCTGGTCTCGCGCCTGCTCGCGGGTCTGGTCCATGTAACGCCGCACACCCGGATAGCGCTCAAAGTAACGTTCAATATAATGCTCGGCAGCCTTGCGGCCAATATCCAACTGGCGCGCCAGGCCCCAGCCGCTCATGCCGTACATCAGGCCGAAATTGATCGCCTTGGCTGCCCGGCGCTGATCGGGCTCGACAGCATCGATGGTGCAATCAAACACTTCGGCCGCGGTGGCACGATGCACGTCTTCGCCGGCGGCGAAGGCGGCCAGCAGGCGCTCGTCGCCGGACAGGTGGGCCATGATGCGCAGCTCGATCTGGGAATAATCGGCTGCCAGCAGGGTCGTGCCGGGTGGCGCGACAAAGGCCTTGCGGATCCGGCGTCCCTCGGCGGTTCGGATCGGGATGTTCTGCAGGTTCGGGTCGGTCGACGAAAGCCGGCCGGTCGCCGTGACGGCCTGATGATAGTGGGTGTGAATCCGACCGGTGCGGGCATGGATCTTGGTTGGGAGGCGGTCGGTGTAAGTGCTCTTGAGCTTGGCCAGTGACCGGTGTTCGAGAATCAGGCGCGGCAGTTCAAATTTCACCGCCAGTTCCTGCAGAACATCTTCGGCGGTCGACGGCTGCCCCTTCGGGGTCTTGCGCACGACGGGCAACTCAAGTTTCTCGAACAAGATCTCCTGCAATTGCCGTGGCGAGCCGAGGTTGAACGCCTGTCCGGCGCTGTCATGGGCCGCGCTCACCAACTCATCCAGTCGCGACTGGATCTGGCCGCTCTGCACATCGAGCTGATCGCGGTCGATCGCGACGCCGATCCGCTCCATCCGGGCCAGCACCGGGATCAGCGGGATCTCCAGGTCCTCGTAGATGGACCTCGGACCTGCCGTTTCCCGGACTTTTGGCCACAGTTTGTTGTGCAGGGCAACGGTCACTTCGGCATCTTCACCGGCGTAGTCGGCGGCTATGGCGACCGGCACCTGGTCGAAGGTGACCTGCTGCTTGCCCTTGCCTGCCACCTGTTCGAAAGTGGTCGTCTGGCGGCCGAGGTAGCGCAGGGCAAGCGAATCCAGATCGTGACGGGTCGCCGTCGAATGCAGCACGTAGGACTGAAGCATAGTGTCGTGTCGAATGCCGGCCAGCTCGAGACCAGCCTGGGCGAGGACGTTGAGG
Source organism: Wenzhouxiangella sp. (assembly GCA_047921095.1). GTDB lineage: Bacteria > Pseudomonadota > Gammaproteobacteria > Xanthomonadales > Wenzhouxiangellaceae > Wenzhouxiangella. Next base: position 3,339 of record JBLRWT010000078.1, read on the forward strand.
TCGTACTTGAGATGCTGGCCCAGCTTGGGGCGGCCCGGATCGGACAGGATGGGTGCGAGCGCGGCAATCGCCTCATCGGCACTGAATTCGGTGTCCTGGTCCACGTGCTTCAGCGGCACATACCAGGCCTTGCCGGGTTCGGTGGAAAACGCGAAGCCGACCAGTTCGGCGTCAAGTGGCTCAAGGCTGGTGGTTTCAGTATCAAAGGCGATCAGCTCTGCTTCTTCCAGCGCCTTGACCAGCGCTTTCAGTTCATCCCTGGACGTGACGATGCTGATGGCCAGTTCGGTCACTTCGGTCACGCTGCTGGTCGGCTCATCCTGGTAGGCCTTGAGCCAGGAGGCGAACCCGAAACGGCGCAGCAACTCGATCAGGCGCTCATGGTCGGGTGCCGGAGGTCCCAGATCGGCTGGCTTCAGGCCGGTTTCAACCTGGTTGTCGAGGGCAACCAGCTTGCGACTGAGAGGAATGGTCCCGAGTGCGGCGCGCAGGTTGTCGCCGACCTTGCCGCCGACTTCATCGGCCCGTGTCATGAGTTGCTCCAGCCCACCGTACTGGTTGAGCCACTTGGCGGCGGTCTTCGGCCCAACCTTGTCGACACCCGGTATGTTGTCTGACGTATCGCCGCAAAGGGCCAGGAAATCGGCGATCAGCTCAGGGCCGACACCGAATTTTTCGCGGACGCCGTCAATGTCGTAGCGCCGCTCCTGCATGCTGTCTTCGAGCACGATCTGCTCGTCCACCAATTGGGCCAGGTCCTTGTCACCGGACGAGATCAGCACGCTCATGCCGGCCGCCCGGGCCTGCTCGGCCAGGGTCGCGATCACGTCGTCGGCTTCCACCCCCTCAATCGCCACGCGGCGGATACCCATGGCATCGATCAGCTCGTGCAAGGGTTCGATCTGGCCGCGAAGCTCGTCGGGCATCGCCGCCCGCGTGGCTTTGTAGTCCTCGTATAGCGCATGTCGGAAGTTCTTGCCCGGCGCATCGAAGATCACCACGATCCGGTCAGGCTGCTGCACTTCGAGCAGGCGTCTGAGCATGTTCGCCACGCCAAAGATCGCCCCGGTGGGCTGGCCTTCGGCATTGGTCAGGCTGGGCAGGGCGTGAAATGCACGATACAGGTAGGATGAACCATCCACCAGGCATAGCTTTTCGGACATAAGGGTTCCGCTTGGGCGCTGAGAGCATCGGGATTCGGATTGTCAATGATAAAAGGAAACCGTCCCTGGCTGTGATCGGCCACAATTGGCTTCAATATGGCCAAATGTGCGCTGGTTAACAGGCATCGGCAGCCCAATCTGGTAAGCTTTCTATTCGACAACAACGAGGATACCCCATGCACAGAATCATGATAGTACTCGCTTTTTTGGTGATTTCCCCGTTTGTCCAGGCAATGCAGAGCGAAGCGCCGCCACCGCCGCCAATTCGCGAACCGGCACCTCTGCCACCAAAGATTCAGGATCCGGAGGACCAACTCGAGCCGCAGGTTGTCATCCGCCGCGAAGATGACCGAACCGTGGAGGAATACAGGTCCGGCGGCGTGGTCTACATGATCCGCATCATTCCCGACATTGGCCCGGCCTATTACCTGATCGACACGAGCGGCGACGGCAACTTCGACAGCCGGCACACCATCGACCAGATGGACCCGGTCAGGCCGCCCCACTGGAAAATCGCTGAATGGTAGCGTCGGGCTGCCGCCCACGACAATAAGGGTTCAGGATTCGGCTTTCAGGATTCGAGCCAGCGCTCGGAACTGTTCCAGGGACAGGGTTTCGGGGCGGGCTGTGGGTTCGATGCCGGCAGTTTGAAAGGCGGTATCGTCGATCAGGTTCTTCAGACTCTTGCGCAGCGTCTTGCGGCGCTGACCGAAGCTGGCTCTGACCAGCTTGTCCAGTGCCGGCAACAGGGCCTGATCCTCTTCATTGATCGCTTTGGGCACCATCCGGATGATGGCCGAATCCACTTTCGGCGGCGGGGTGAATGCCTCCGGGGGCACGTCGAACAGCCAGTCCATGTTGCAATAGTGGCTGGCCATCAGCGTCAGGCGGCCGTAGTCGCCATTACCGGGAGACGCCACCAGGCGGTCGACCACTTCCTTTTGCAGCATGAACACCATGTCGCGGATGGAGTCAGCCTGGGCGAGCAGGTGAAAAATCAGCGGCGTGGAGATGTTGTAGGGCAAGTTGCCGATGACGCGAATCGGCCCGTCAACGGCCAGTTCGCTGAAATCGAACTTCAGCGCATCGGCCTGGTGGATGGTCAGTCCCGCCGGGTGCCGCAGTCGCGCCGACAGGGTGGCGGCCAGATCGCGATCCAGTTCGACTACATCGATACTGCCTGCGCGCGCCAATACCGGCCCGGTCAGCACGCCTTCGCCGGGACCGATCTCTACCAGGTGGTCTCCGGGCTGCGGATTGATGGCAGCCACGATGCTGGCGATGACTTCGCCGTCGCGCAGAAAGTGTTGTCCGAAACGCTTGCGCGGTCGGTGAGCCTTCATCCCGAAAGCCGCGCGGCCAGGTCAACCGCGGCGGTGAGGCTGCCGCTGTCGGCCTGGCCAGTGCCGGCAATATCCAGGGCGGTGCCGTGATCAACCGAAGTGCGAATATAGGGCAGGCCCAGGGTCGTGTTGACAGCCTGACCGAAACCGGCGTACTTGAGCACCGGTAATCCCTGGTCGTGATACATGGCCAGGATCGCATCGAAACCCTTTACGCGTTCGGGCACAAAAGCCGTATCGGCCGGTAGTGGCCCAACGAGGTCCATGCCCTGCTCGCGCAGGCGATCCAGCAGCGGCTCGATGATTTCGATTTCTTCGCGGCCCAGGTGCCCATTCTCACCGGCATGCGGGTTCAGCCCCAGCACGGCGATTCGGGGCCGGGTCAAGCCAAAGGCCGCCTTGAGTCCCTTGTCGAGGATCTCCAGCGTGCCTTGGAGCCGCGCCGACGTGATGGCGGCGGGCACATCGACCAAGGGCAGATGCGTGGTGGCCAGCGCGACTCTCATGTCACCGGCGACCAGCAACATGACCACCTGCCTGACCTCGGCCAGTTCGGCCAGGAATTCCGTGTGGCCCCGGAATGAAAACCCGGCCTCGTTGATGACCCCCTTGTGAACGGGCCCGGTCACCAGGCCAGCCGCACGACCGGCCATGCATTCATCAGCCGCGGTGCGCAGGCATTCAAGGACATAGGTTGCATTGGCCGGCTCGAGTTGCCCCGGCACTTCTTCTCGAATCATCTTTACCGGCAAACAGGCCACCGTCTCGGGCTCGGGCTCGAACTCAGCCAACTCGTCGACAAGGCGAACCGGGCGATCGACTGACAGCCTGGTCAGGGTGCGCGCCAACAAATCAGGATCCGCCACCAGGACCAGGTCAGGCCTCCCGGAAACGAGGCGGCAGGCAATCTCCGGCCCGATTCCGGCCGGCTCACCCGGCGTCAACAGCAGGGGTCGCATGGGACTTAAAGACGAATTTCGACGTAGGATTCACCGCGCAGTTGGCGCAGAAAACGGTCGACTTCCTCTTCGGCCTTCTGGCGGAAAAGCAGATCGCGGGCCTCCGCCCGCATCGTGTCCACTGTCCGGTCCGCGTCGCGCACATCTTCAAGCTTCAAGACATGCCAGGCCCCCATCGTCTGGAACGGCTGGCTGATTTCGCCCGGTTCCAGCTGATTCAGTTGCGACTGGAACTCCGGGCCGTATTGACCACTCGGAAACCAGTTGAACAAGCCACCGATATTGGCCGATGACTCGTCGGCCGAATACTGCCGGGCCAGCGCAGCAAAATCCTCGCCGGCTTCGAGCCGGGAGTGCAAGTCGTTGATTCTTTGCCGGGCCTGGGCTGGCGTCACCAGCTCCGTCGGCTCGATCATCAGGTGACGCGCCCGGTATTCGCGCACGATCACCTGGCTTTGATCGCGCTTGTCGCGCACGTGAAGAAGGACAAAGCCTGCCGGTGTGCGAATCAGGTCGGTGACCTGGCCCGGCTCAACCGCCTGGATCGCGTCGCTGAACATCGGCGGCAAGGCATTGATATTCCGCCAGCCCACATCGCCTCCTTCCAGAGCGTCTGGCGCCTGCGAAAACGTCAGGGCCGCGGTCGCGAAATCCAGCCCGTCATCAAGCTGGCGCTTGGCATTCTCGGCCCGCTCGCGTGCCTGCCGCACTTCGTCAGGCGTAGCTGACTCGGAGACGTTGATCAAGATCTGGGAAAGCAGGTATTCAGCACCGCCAAACCTTTCGGACGCCAGCAGGATATCGACTTCCGTTTCGGTGACTTCATCCATGCTGCGGGCCACCCGCTGGCGCAACTGATTGCTCAGTATTTCGTTTCTGACCTCGCGGCGAAACTCGCGAAAATCGATACCATCGCCTTCAATGGCTGTACGAAGCTGGCTCATGGTCAAGCCATTTTGCTGGGCGACTTGCGCCAGGGCCTGGTCAACTTCGGCATCGGATGCGCGGATGCCGGTGGATTCGGCTCGCAGAATTTCGA
>JBLRWT010000079.1:0-7539 GCA_047921095.1 Wenzhouxiangella sp.
TCTCAGCTCCTGCATGGCCAGCCGGTAGTCGGGATCGAGTTGGGCGACGCGCGACCAGAAGGCGTGGGAATGGTTGGGGTGTTCGGTGTGGACCAACTCGTGCAGGATGACGTAGCGGCAGGCAGCCGGCGAGCAGAACAGCAACCTGGCATTGAGCGACAGGTTGCCGTTGGTCGAGCAGCTGCCCCAGCGCGAGCGCTGGTTGCGGATCGTGACACGGCCGTGGTCGAAACCATGACGGGCGGCCAGTTCATGAACCATGGGCAGCATGGCTTTGTGCGCCCGATCGAACAGCCAGGCGCGCAACTTCTCGCCCACGCGCTGGTCAATGGAAGCCTGGTCGGTCGCCTGTTCAGGCAAGCGGAAACGCAACGCCTCCTGGTTGGCGCTGAAACCTACGGTCTGTCGCTCGGAAACAGAATAGTGCACCGGCCAGCGCTCGTCGATGGCCGGCAACTCGATGCGAGTCGGTCGCGGCCCGCGTGCTGCCAGATCCACCGTCGCCCGGGCCTGGTCGATTTTTTTCTGGACGGTATTGATCCAGTCCTGGCTCTCGGCGACCAGCGCGGTCACGCGACGCTGATCGAACCGCTTCGGCACCGTCACAACGACGCCTTCGCGAGGATCGACCCGCAACCGGATATGCCGGGCACGCGGGTGGATGCGAATTTTATAGGGATAAGACAAGGGCGTTTTCGGGATGTCTGGCAAAGCTTTCGACTGGACTCTGCGATAATGGTCTGAATGGCGCGAATGGCGCGAATGGCGCTGATGGCAATCGTGGCAATCATAGCAGCACGAACATCACGCCTTGAATTGAAACCCTGACCCCCGGCCGTCCTTCAATGATCCAGATTTCCGACTTGACCCTCCGCCACGGCCCCGAGCCGTTGCTGGAACACGCTTCAGCGACGGTTTACCCCGGCCACAAGGTCGGTCTGATCGGGGCCAATGGCAGCGGCAAGACCAGCCTGTTCAACCTGTTGATCGGGCGGCTTTCGGTCGATGACGGGGATTTCTCGATCCCGACCGACTGGACCCTGGCCTACATGGCCCAGGAAATCACCGAGCTGGACCGGCCCGCCATCGAGTACGTGATCGACGGTGACCGGCGCCTGCGCGCCGCCGAGCGGGCTGTGCTGGAGGCCGAAAAGCTCGGCAACGGCGAGAGGATCGCCAGCGCCCATACCGAACTGGACGATGCCGGCGGCTATACAGCGCGCGCACGGGCCGGTGGTCTGCTCAACGGCCTGGGCTTCGCCGCCGTTGAACATGAAAAGCCGCTGGGCGATTTTTCCGGCGGCTGGCGGATTCGGCTGAGCCTGGCACGGGCATTGATGTGCCCGTCGGATCTGCTGCTGCTGGATGAGCCGACCAACCACCTGGATCTCGAAACGGTGATCTGGCTGGAGGACTGGCTCAAGCGCTATCCCGGCACCCTGGTCCTGATTTCGCATGACCGGGACTTCCTCGACAACGTGGTCGATTCGGTCATCCACATCGAGCATCGCAAGCTCAACATCTACAGTGGCGGCTACAGCGACTTCGAGCGCCAGCGGGCGGAACGGCTGGCCAATCAGCAGGCCGAGTTCACCAAGCAGCAGCGCCAGATTGTCCACATGCAGAAATTCATTGACCGCTTCCGGGCCAAGGCAACCAAGGCCAAGGCCGCCCAGAGCCGGATCAAGTCGCTCGAGCGGATGGAAAAGGTCGCACCGGCGCATTTCGATTCACCCTTCGACTTCCAGTTTCCGGAACCACCAAGAGCGGCGACTCCCTTGTTGAGCCTGGACCGGGTCAACCTCGGTTACGGCAGCACCGTGGTGCTGGAGAGCCTGTCTTTGAGCCTGGCCCCGGGCGACCGCATCGGCCTGCTGGGCCTCAATGGCGCTGGCAAGTCGACCCTGGTCAGGGCACTGGCCGGTGAGCTGGAGCCCCTTTCAGGCCAGCTTGCCGACAGCCGCGGGCTGACGATCGGCTATTTTGCCCAGCACCAGGTTGAGCAACTGGACCTGGAGGCCAGCCCGCTGCTGCACCTGCAGCGGCTCGCGCCCGGTGCCTCCGAGCAGCGGCTGCGGAATTTCCTCGGCGGCTTCGACTTCAGGGGCGACATGGCGACCGACCCGGTCGCGCCGCTATCCGGTGGCGAGAAAGCGCGCCTGGTGCTGGCCTTGCTGGTCTGGGGCGCACCGAACCTGCTGTTGCTCGATGAGCCCACCAACCACCTTGACCTCGACATGCGCCACGCCCTGACGGTGGCCCTGCAGGGGTTCGAAGGCGCGGTCATTACCGTGTCGCATGATCGTCACCTGCTGAAGAACACGGTCGACGAATTCTGGTTGGTCGCCAATCGATCCGTGACCCGTTTCGACGGCGATCTCGATGATTACCGACGATGGCTCGCTGACCAGTCATCGACGGCCAAGCCGGCGGCAGGAAGCGAACAGAACAAGGGCGGTGGCTCGCGGCGCCAGCAACGCCGGGACCAGGCAGCCCACCGCGCTGTGGTCAAACCGCTCAAGAACAAGGTTGACCGCCTGACGCGCCTGATTGACGAGGCGGCGAAGGAACTGGCGCAGGTCGAGGCCAGCCTGGCCGACCCGACCTTGTACGACGCGGCCGACGGCCAGCCACTGCAACGTCTGCTCGAGCGCCAGGCGGCGCTGCGTCGAACCCATGAACAGCTTGAATCGGACTGGATGGAAGCCGAACAGGCACTCGAATCGGCACGGAATGGAAGCTGATCATTGCCGATACGGCAGGCGAAATTCCTTGACCGACCGCTTTTGCTTGTCGCTGGGCCCTGAATCCTTTATGTTGAGCAACAGATGGTCCGCTACAGGACTGCGAACAAGGAACAACCCCTTTCAACTGTCATGACTACCCTGCTGGCCATTGGAGATATCCATCTCGGGCGCCTTCCCGCCGCGCTGCCTGACGAGCTCAAGAATCGTCAGCGCGAACTAGGTCCCGAGACCGCCTGGATGCGCTCGGTCACCGAAGCGGTCGATCGCAAGGTCGACGCGGTGCTGCTGGCGGGCGACGTGGTCGAGCGCAGCCGCGATTTTTTCGTCGCCTACGGCCAGCTCAAGGCCGGCGTGGAGAAACTGGCTGCAGCGGGCATCCCGGTCATTGCCGTGGCCGGCAACCATGACACCCATGTGCTGCCGCGTCTGGCGGCCGAAATCGACAGCCTGCACCTGCTTGGCGAAGGCGGCTATTGGCAGCAACATACGGTCAATGGCTGCATTGTGATCGGCTGGTCTTTTCCCCAGGCGCAGGTTCGTCACAATCCGCTGGACAGCTTTCCGAAACTGAGCCCGCGCAAGCCCTTGATCGGCCTGCTCCACTGCGATCGTGATCAGTCCGACAGCCCCTATGCGCCGGTCAGCTCGGCCGACCTGGAAGAGGCCCCAGTGGCCGCCTGGCTGCTCGGCCATATCCACCAGCCCGATGCGCTCGACGGTAGCCGCCCGATGGGCTACCTGGGCTCGGTCAGCGCGCTGAGGGCAAGCGAGACGGGCAGCCGGGGGCCCTGGCTGGTCGAAGTGTCGAGGAAATCAGTGTCCGCTGAACAGCTGACTCTGGCGCCGCTCCGATACGAGATGCTGGAAATCGACTGCAGCGAACTGGACTCGGCCGGCGATCTGGGCGGCTTGATTCTGGCCGCCTGCCGCCGGGCGCTGGGCACCATGGAACGTCATCCTGACGCCCTCGGCCTGCGAGTGGTTCTGACCGGGCAGTGCGCGATTTCCGGCCACCTGCCGGCGGCGGCGGAAAGCCTCCTGTCCGAAGCCCGGCCCTGGCAGGAAACCGGCGTTCAGTGCTTTATCCATCGCATCAGCGTCCATACCCTGCCGCGCCTTGATCTTGACAGCCTGGCACGCCAGTCCGACCCCTGTGGCTTGCTGGCCCAGCGCCTTTTGGCGCTGAAGACGCCGGCCAGTCCGGAGTGGCAGCGACTGGTCGACATGGGGCGGGCCAGCCTGCAGGCCATCGCCGATGCTCGAGAGTTCCGGGAACTGGACCGCAAGCTCAGCGACGACGACATTGCCGAACGGCTCGAAAGTGCCGCCCAACTGACGCTGTCGAAGCTGATCAGCCAGCGCGAGAAAGCCGGGTGAAACTCAAGGAACTGGAAATCCGCCTGCTTCCCGGCCTCGATCAGCCGTTCACGGTCGAGTTCGAGCCGGCTGCGGTCAATGTCATCACCGGGCCCAACGCATCGGGCAAATCCAGCCTGATCCGCGCCGTTCGCGCCCTGCTCTACCCCGATCAATTATCCGAGTTCTGCCACCTGCGAGCCGCCTGGGATCGCGACGGTCAACACCTGGAGTGCGAACGGCGCGGCAGCCACGTCAGCTGGCTGGAGAACTCGGTAACCACATCGCGCCCCCGGCTCCCCGGCAAAGAAAACCTCGGTGCTTTCCTGATCAGCTCCGAGGACCTGACTGCCCTGGGCTCGACCGACGAGCACATTTCGGCCAGGCTTCGCACCATGCTGGCCGGCGGCTATGACCTCGACGCCGTCTTGTCCGAAGGCCCGCTATCGAGCCGGTCACGACCGCAGAAGGCGGCACGTGAGCTGTCACGCCTCGGCACCGCTGTCGCCGACAAGGAAAACGAGTACGCGCAGCTTCAGGACGAACTGGGTGCGCTGGAGCACCTCGACCGGGAACTGGCGGCAACCACGGATGCGGCCGCCCGCCTGAATGCCTGCGAAGACGCCATCGCCTTGTCCGAAGCGATCGCGCGGCGCAGCGCCATGGAAATCACGCTGATCGAAGAGTATCCCGGCGGCATGGACCGGTTGCGGGGGGACGAGATGACCCGCCTGGACCAGTTTGCCGAACAGTTGGCCAGGCGCGAAAAGGAACTGGCCATCGAGCACGGTGGCCTGCGGCAGGCGCGTGATCGGCTTGAAAAAACCGGCACCGCCGATCCGCACGCCCTTGAAGCCCTGCAATCGGAACTATCGAACCAGCGCGATCGTCTGAGCGAACTCGAGCGTCGCCTGATCGAGCACGAGGACGGCATCGAGCAGCACCATGTCGCAATGACTGCCGCAGCGCGCCGCCTGGGCAGCGATCAGCCTCAGATCGCCGAGAAGCTGGACCAGGCAGCGCTGGAAGAACTGGAAAAGCGGGTCGAGCGCGTTCAGTCCCTGCGTGAGCAGATTCGCAACCTCACCGCAGAGCTGGCCCGGACCCATGTCAGCAAGAACATGACCGGGCGCTCCCAGGCCAATCTGCGTAATGCACATCAGGCGCTGGAACGATGGCTTGAAAGTGCCCGCCTGTCGCCGCTTGAGGGCGTGCTGTGGGGCGGACTGGCGGCGGCGGCCGGCATTGCCGCCTGGCGCCTGCTTGGCTTTCAAGAAATCGGCGCCTCGCCCGAGCTGATTCTTCTGATCGCCATCGCCGCCGGTGTGCCGGTCACCTTGCTTGGTGGGTTCATCAATCGCTGGCGCGACCAGGTGAGGGCGCGAGCCGATTTTCTTGAAACCGACATCGAAGAACCGCTGGGCTGGCTGGAATCCGAAGTCGAAGCGCGTCTTGAACGACTGGACGTGGAGTTGGAGTCGGCGACGCGCCACGAGGTCACCCAGGCACGCTCAGTCGAGGTGCGGGAACAGCTCAATGCCCAGCGCACCAACCTGGAGGCCGACCGCGACCGCTTGAGACACTTTGCCGAGGAACTGGGCGTCGGCAGCGAACAGCGGCTCGAGACCGGGTTTCTGCTCTGGTGTCGGCATCTCCACGACTGGCAGCAGCAACAGCAGGCCTGGGCTGGCGCGACCCTGCAGCTTGAGCAGGATCGGTCTCGATACGCGCAACTGCAGCAAGAAACGAGCGAACTGCTTGCCCGCCACGGCATGGCGGCCGACAAGTCACCGACCAGCCGCTCCCTGGCCGGCTTGATTCACCTGCTCAGCCCACGCATGCGCCGAAATGCCGAACTGCACAACCAGGTGCATGCACATGAGCGAAGAATCGAGGAGTTGCAAGCCGACATTACCCAGCTTCAACGTGCCCAGGATCAGATCTTCGATGCTGCCGGCCTCAAGCCAGGCGACCGAACCATCCTGGTTCAGCGCAGCGAGCAATTGACTGCCTGGCGCGAGCTCGAGCAACAGCGCCGTGACTGTTCACTGGAAGTCGCGCGCCTCGAGAAGCGCCTCACCAGCGATGCGGCCCTGCTCGACAAGGCGCGCGGGCAGCAGCGCGAAGACCTTGAAAAACTTCGCGACGAACTGACCGCCCGGGTCGCCCAGCGCGACCAGCTCAACCGCAAGATCGCCGAGATCCATACTCGCCATGGCGATGTACTCAAGCGCCGGGAACTCGAAGCGCTTGCAAGCGACTATGAGCTGCAGCGCCACAACCTGGATGAGGAACTGGATCAGCACCTGATGGCGGCAGCCGCCGAAAGCCTGCTGGACGATGTTCGCTCGGCTCACCAGGTGGACAATGAACCATTCGCCCTGGCGCGCGCCGGCCAGTGGTTCGATCGAATCACCCGCCATCGCTACCGGCTGCTGTTCGATCACGGTGATTTCGCCGCCCTGGACACCGATGACAACCGGCGTCGCAGCATTGCCGAGTTATCCACCGGCACCCGCGTCCAGTTGCTGCTGGCGGTGCGCCTGGCCTGGATTGAAAATGCCGAGGACCAATCCGAACCACTTCCCGTGTTCCTCGACGAGGTCCTGACGACAACCGATCCCGATCGTTACCGGGCCGTGGTCGAAGCCGTGCAGGAGATTGTTGCCGGCGGACGACAGATGTTCTACCTGACAGCGCAGAGCGATGATGCCCGGGCCTGGTCCGAATGGGCCGGCGACGGGCCACAACCGCACGTGGTGGACATGGCCGTCGTTCGGCAAGGCCAGGTCGAACCCTTGCAGTACGCCATGCCGCTTGGAGAACAGGCCACACGCGTGATTCCGAACCCGGCCGGCATGGAACCGCTGGACTGGGCCGCAGCGGCCGGCGTGGACGCCATCAATCCCTGGCGTGACGCCGGATCGATTCATACCTTTCACCTGCTGCAAGATCGCCTCGACCTGGCCGCATGGTTGCTCGAGATCGATTTGAGCAGGCTGGGCAGCCTGGAGGCGTTCTTGCAGTCGGACAAGGCCGGTGATCTGATCGACGATGATGACCGCGACCTGCTCGGCCGTCGTGTGGCCGCGGCACGCCTGATCCTGACTGACTGGCAACAGCGACATGATCGCCCCGTCGATCAAGCTGCCCTGCATGCCAGCGGGGTGATCAGCGACAACTTCATGGCGCGGGTGGTCGACCTGGCCAAAGTGTCGGGAGGTCACCCGGGCCGATTGATCGCGGGGCTGAGGAGCGGCGAGATCGCCCGATTCCGCTCGGACAATGCCGATCAGCTCGAGCAATGGCTGATCGACCGGAACTATCTGAAAACCGGCGATGAAGGCACCATTGACGCACAGGGTTTTATCACCTTGCACGGACGAAAGAGTGACTTTTTCAAAACCTCTACCGGGCGCCGTATTGTTCCAGCGCC
>JBLRWT010000080.1:0-7528 GCA_047921095.1 Wenzhouxiangella sp.
GCATCCAGGCCTCGACTGCGGTTGTACAACCGTTGTGAATGACCGCATCGGCCGCCAGCAGCCAGGGCACGATGCCGCCGTCACGTTCGACTATCAGGTTGGGTATTTCTGCTGCGATTGATTGCCACACCGCCATCGCCTCGCTGGGATGCGGTCTGAGGACAAAGCGGGTTTGCGGCCGTGCCTGGCAAAGTTGCGGCAGCATTTCCAGAAAAGCCTCGAACAGGTTGAGCTTGTGGCGGGCGAAGCCGCCGCGTGGATCGTCCGGTTTATGCTCACGCAACCACTTCAGATGCCGGTTCTGACGTGGCTGGTAGTTGTTGACGCGTGAGAAGTTGGTGTTGATCAGCACAAATCGGCCGTGGCGCCGGTTCAGTTCCTCGACCTCGGCCTGATAAAGTCCGCGAAGCCTGGGCCGCAACAGATCCATCCGCGGGTTGCCGACCACCGCCAGTGGCGCATCCGCCCATTGCGGATGCATGCGCCAGGCTGCCGCGTTGGCCTCGCCCCAGGCCAGCATCTGGCCCGGCAAGGCCAGGTTGGGGCCGTGAATCTTGGTGTGCCAGTAAACCTCGGGCGAGGACCAGACCAGCCCTTCCTCGTCCCACAGCGCCAGCTCGTGCCCGCAGGCCAGGGCCAGCCGCAGGCCAATTCGAGCCCGGTCGCCGAGCCCCTTGCCGAGGTACACGCCCGGTGGAAATCGGTCCAGACGGTTATCAACCAGTTTTTTGGCTCCGATGAAAACCTCGATCCCCCGATTGGCTGCGACCAGGGCCAGCAACAGCTTGGCGTCAAACTCTCTGGAGCGGGTTTCGCAGGGAATGATGAGGCAGCGCAGCCTGGAGGGGGTTGTTGTCACGGACGGCATTGCACCATGGCGCCAGGAAGCGGACATTGACAGGCGTCAAGTACCAGTTGCAAGCAGTGTCTATTCTGACAACAGGTATTCCAGCAGGCCCGGCGGATGCCTGCGATGAAAGATTCTTGCATAGCATGGGGACCGCCGGTATGACTTCGTCCAGCCTTCCTTTTGCATTCTGCGGCCTGACCATGACTTCCTGCCCTGTAACTTGAAGCGTCCTCGGACGTATATTCGGGTATGAGACGGCGATTCGACAACCTGGTAGATGAGCATGGGCCCCGGCTGCTGCAATTGGCTCGTCTGTTGCTGCGCTCGAATGCCGAGGCCGAAGATGTGGTCCAGGACTGCCTGGTCAAGCTCTGGCATCACCTGCCTGACCTTCGCGTCGGGGCAGAGCTGGGTTGGCTGATCACCTGCACCCGCAACGCCTGTCTGGATCGCCTGCGTGGGCATCGGCGGCGTCAAGGCTTGCTCATGGCCGTGGCGGCGGCGACCGAGAACGACCCGGCGCCCGGATTTGTCAGCCCTGACCAGGCGATCGAAGCGCGTCAGCAAGCCCAGCGCCTGCATGCCGCCATTGCTGCCATGCCGGAGCCGGGTCGCAGCCTGCTCATTCTGCGTGACATCCAGGAAGTTGATGTCGCCACCGTTTCGAAAACCCTTTCCCTGACCGAAAACCAGGTCAAGGTCTACACGTTTCGGGCCCGCCGCGCGCTTCGGCGCAGGCTCGAGGAGGAAGTGCATGAACAAGTCGCCTGATCATTCCCGCGAACTGGCAGCCGAAGCCCGTCTTTGCGATTCCAGCGCACGTCCGGAGGATGCCGAACTGGCCGCCGACTGGGATCTGAAGCAGTCGCTTCGCGCCATGACGCCTGGCGTACTGCCCGCCCAGCTCAGGCAGCGGGTTGTTGCCGATACCTGGCGCCGCCCGATCACCAGGCCCTGGTGGCCTGCGCTGGCCGCGGCTGTCGTGCTGTCGGTGGCCATCGCTCTGATCATTGATCCGCGCCAGCCAGATTTATCGACCACCGCGGTGTCATCAGCCGATCTGGCAGAGCTTCAACTGGCGCTGAACACGCTTGATGACAGCCTGAAACGCACTCGTCTGATCGCCGGTCGTGAACTGGCCAGCAGCCTCGATGTTTCGAGCCTCGAAATCGACAACCTGCCGTACGGGCGGCAGGTTCGCGAATGGATTCAACCGGCCCGATCCCAACATAACCAAGGAGTCACACCATGAAAAAAGCGTACTTTTCCGCATTGATCCTTTCCCTGGCCATCCTGACCAGTGCTCCGGCCCTGGCAGCCGACAGTGGCCGGATTGACCTGGCCCCCGTCGCCGCGACTCTTGGCAGTGCGCCCAAGGTCAACATCAACTTCGGCCCTGCCATGATCTCGGGCTTTGCCGAATCGATGCGCCAGAGCAGCCCCCAACTGGCCGAGGTGCTGACCACGGTATCTGGCCTTCGCCTGATGGTATTCGAGAATGTCGATACCGGCGCGGCCGAATCCAGCATCTCCGCCATGATTGATCAGCTGAATGTTACTGGCTGGACTGCGGCTGTTACCGTCAGGGACGACGATACCCTGGTCGATATCTATCTCAAGGAATCCGCAGACTTCGTCGACGGCCTCGTCCTGCTGCTGCGCGATGGCCCCGATACCGCGGTGATCGCCAACATCCACGGCCGCCTCGATCCGGTCACGGTTGGCCAATTGATCGGCGGTGGCAAGGCAATGGATGGCTTCAGCCTGGATGGATTGATGGGCCAGCTTCAAGGCCGTGGAAACTAAAAGATTGATGCTGCAGAAGCACAAAGTAACGCGCCGGCCCATGGGCCGGCGCGTTGCGTTCAGCGGTTTGTTTTTAACAGCATCACGGCCCACTGGGTCTGCGGTCGATTCGCAGGCCGATTCGCTGGCCAACGCGCTGGCCAGAGCGGAGAACGTCCTGTTCGGGAATGGTGCCGTAAAGTTCGGTTGTCATACCCTGGCGCATGACTTGAATGGTGATGTCGTCGCCTGCCTCGCGCTTGAGCAGTAGCCGTCCAAGGTCGACCGGACGACTGACGGTTTCGCCGTCGATGGACAGGACCACGTCACCGGATTCCAGATTCAAGGGGTTGTCTTCGGCGATGCGCAGGACGAGGATGCCCTCGCCCGTGCCGAAATAGGGTTCCAGGCCGCTGTGGTTGGTGACGAGCTCGGCGCCATGACCCAGTCCCGACAGCCGCGAGGGGAGACCCGGGAGCGCCGTCAGCTGTGGTGCGGACATGCCGGCCTCGCCATGGCGGAAGTGGATGATGCGCTCGCCCCCCTCCTCAAGCGCGGCCAGACGGTCGCCCATGACCAGCATTTCGGTCGCCGATCCCAGGGTCACGGTGGCGGTTTGCTCAACGCCATCGCGCTCGAACAGCACCTCGACGGTATCGCCTGGCTGCTTTTCGGACAGCAAGTCGCGAACGCGGCTACCGTCCTGGTCGGTGATTTCCTGGCCATTGACTGTCAGTACCCGGTCACCACGCTGGAGGCCGGCCTGGTCTGCGCCACTGCCCGGTGTGATGCCGATCACCGAAAACCCGGCGTCTGGATCCGGCGTGCCGAGGACCAATCCCAGGCGCGGTGGAAAGTTGGCGGCGAAGACCAGTTGGCGCAGGCGATCTTCGTCGAACTCGAAGTCAAATTCGAAGTTTTTCAAGTCCTCCAAACTCTTCAAATCACCCTCTCGGGTGCGGAAGTGCCAGTGTGATCCGACTTCCGACTCGACCAGTTCACGCTGCAAGCGGGCCAGGCGTTGGGCCACTTCGGCCAATTCCAGCCGGGCCTGGTCGAGTTGCTGGCGCAGCTCGGATGTGTCGTTTGCCTCCGGTTCGCCGGCCTGGACATCGGCCAGCATATTGGCAGCGATCAAGATGGCAGCCAGGATCGAGAGCAGGCTCGTATTGATGACTTTCATTCGGTGATACTCCTTGGATGGGTTCATTCAAGAGATGGGTTCGTTCAAAGGCTGGTCAGCTGCAGCTGGGCCTGCCAGCTGTCGCGTTGATAGAGTCGATTCATTTCCGCCAGCAGCCAGGCGCGGCGGTGCCAAAGTTCGATATCGTCTGGCTGGCTGGTCAGCCGTGTATCGAGCCAGCCCAGTTCGTTCTCCAGCCAGACCAGACTCTCGACCGAAGCGGAACTGACCGCGCCAAGGTACTGCTGGCGCAATTGCGCTTCCATTGCGGCGGATAACTGACGGGCCTGGATCAGGGCTGAGTCGTTGACTACGAGCGCGTCGGTCGAGCTGTCTGACTGACGATCTGGCTGCTGGACCAGGACAACAACGACGGCCAGCACCGCGACGGCGGCAACGGCCATGGAGACCTGGGTCCAGCGCCGGAACCGTCGGTTGAGTCGGCGTCGCTCCAGGCTGGCCCGAACAGCGGGCCACAGCGCAGCAGGTGGGTCGAGCTGCGGCAGGTTTTTCAGCGAATTCGTGTCATCGTGCATGGTCAGCGGTCCTCACTGCCGGGGTGATTGATTCGGCTTCCAATAAAGGCCGGATTTTCGTGCGCGCACGGCTCAGGCGTGATTTCGACCAGGACACGCTTTGTCCGGCCAGATCGGCGATCTCGCTGTGGGTCATGCCTTCGGCATCATGCAGCCATAGCACGGTGCGGTCGACGACATCGAGCCGGTTGAGTGCACGTTCCAGATCAAGCTGGCCGGCATCATGAGAAGGTTGTGGATCGGCCGGTTCATGCTCGGCCAGGGCTTCAAACCGGTTGCGATTGAGGTCCATCACCTGGTTGACGACGATGCGTCGGAGCCAGGGGCCGAACAGTTCGGGCTGACGTAGCTGACCCGCCTTTTCAAAGGCTCGTACAAACCCCGCCTGCACCGCGTCCCAGGCCTGGGCTTCGCAGCCGCTCAATCGCACCGCCAATGTCCAGGCCGCCGGCGCAAACGTCCGATAGACCCGTTCCTGGGTAGCGCGGCAATCGCGCTTGAGCGCGGCCAGGCTGAGGTCATCGAGGGCGTGGGAAAAGTTCATCTCAACGCATAGACGCCCGGCAGCCGCAAAAGGTCGCGGTAAAAGTGAAATACTTTGCTGCCGGGACGCGCTCAGAGCGCCGCTTGATCAGGAATCCTGGTGCTCGCGGGTCCAGGCCAATGCGCTGGCGCCACACATTGGCGGGGAGATCAGGTAGCCCTGGGCCAGGTCGCAGTTGACCTCGCGAAGATAGGCCATGGCGGCATCATCTTCAACACCTTCGGCGGTCGCCACCAGGCCCATGCTGTGGCCGAGGTCAACGACCGAACGGATCACGGCGCGGGACTCTTCCGGCACGGTGTCGGAAGTGACGAAGGATTTGTCGACCTTGATTTCCGAGAACGGCAGACGCACCAGTTGCAGCATGGAGGAATAGCCGGTGCCGAAATCGTCGATGGACAGCCTGAACCCCTTCATGCGCAGACGAATGAGCAGGTCCAGTGGCGTTACCCTGCCGTCCATGGCGCTGGTTTCGGTCAGCTCGAAGACCACTTGCTTTGGGTCGATTCCACGGGCCAGGCACTTTTCGTGGGTGGTATCGACAAAGGCCACGTCATCAAGCGCGATTGCCGACAGGTTGATCGACAGGGTCAATTGGTCAACCAGGGCGAGATCAGCTTTCCGGTCGGAGCCGCTCCGTCCGCCGGCACGCGTTCGCTGGTGTTTCAGCAGTTCGGCGAACCAGTCGAAGGATTCCGAAATGATGTGATGCGTGAGGGGTTTGATCAACCCGGTCGACTCGGCCAACGGGATGAAAGACTCGGGCCACACCGTGCCGCGCTGTGGACAGTTGAGCCGAACCAGGGCCTCGAAGCCCGCCAACTCGCTGCTCTGGCAGTGGATCACCGGCTGATAGACCATTTCAAACTGATTGTCTTCCAGGGCCTGCTCGATTTCTGCAGGCGAAATGCCATTCTTCGATGGCTCTGCAATTTGGTGTGGCGAACGGGCAGGCTCGGCGCTGGCGGCGCCGAGCATCTGCCGCAAAATGGCGGCTGAGAAGGGTTTGCCCAATACGCCGGCAACCGACAGCCCCTGTTTCGCCGCCGAACGCGCAGCAGCATCCAGCACCCGGCTGCCAACCCCGCTGACGATGATGAGCTCGGCTTGGCAATTGCGTTGTGCGAGTTCGCGCAACACCTCGACGCCATCCATTTCCGGCATCACAAGGTCCAGCATGATATGAGTCGGTGCCCAGCGGTCAGCCTGTTGCAGGAAATCGTCTGGTTCGGTCGTGATGCGGGTTTCGAATCTGGCATCCTCGGCAATGCTTTGAATGGTCTGAGCGACCGGCAGGTCATCGTCAAGAATCAGCAGTCTTCGGTCATTCATGGGCTTTTCTCCACGGTCGGGCCGGGGCAGACTGACGCTGGTCCAGCGTCTCGCGAAGCTTGTGCGCCAGGTCGGCGCGACGATAGGGTTTTGGCAAGAGCAAAACACCGGGAGCAATCTGCCCGTCATGAGAGATTTCATCGGCAGAGTATCCTGAGCTGTACAGGACCTTTAGGTCGGGCCGTATCTGCATCGCGCGGTCGGCCAGTTGCTTGCCGTTCAATTCGCCCGGCATCACCACATCGGTGAAGAGCAGGTCGATCTCGTCATCCTGCTCAAGGATTGATAGCGCTTCGGTGCCCTTGCTGGCGGTCTGAACGTTGTATCCAAGACTGAGCATTAGCTGCCGGGCGAACTGGCGCACTTCATCATCGTCCTCCACCAACAAAATTGATTCGGTGCCATGCTCCAGGGGCTCGTTGTGCGCAGGTTGCGCGACGTCAGTTGCATCCTCGGGCGGGCACGGCAATAACATGGTGACCGTGGTGCCGCGTCCGACTTCCGAATCAATGGCAAGGTGCCCGCGCGACTGCTTGACGAAACCATAGACCATGGACAGGCCAAGGCCGGTTCCCTTGCCTTTTTCCTTGGTGGTATAGAAAGGCTCGATGACCTTGTCGAGGTCTTCGGCGGCAATGCCATGGCCGGTATCGGCAACCTCGATCACCGCATACTGACCAGGATCGACATCGCATCGTCGCGCCGAGTCGGCATCCATCCATACCAGGTCGGTCCGGATGGTCAGTGATCCACCTTCGGTCATTGCGTCACGTGCGTTCAGGCACAGGTTGAGCAATGCGTTCTGGAGTTGGCTTGGGTCGACCATGGCTTGACATACCACCTCGTCCGGTGTCAGTTCGATCCGGATCTGGTTGTCCAGCGTCCGGCCGAGCAGGAGTCGGTTCATGTCCCTGACCAGCCTGTTGAGGTCCACTGGTCTTGGCTCGAGCGCCTGTTGACGTGCGAAGGCCAGCAATTGGTTGGTCAGGTCCGCGCCTCGCTGGGCCGCATGATTGATTCTCTCGGCGATCGCGCTAAGTGCAGCGTCTGATTGCAGCCGCTCCCACATCAACTCGGCATTGCCAATGATGACGGTCAGCAGGTTATTGAAGTCATGGGCGATGCCGCCGGTCAACTGACCCACGGTTTTCAGTCGCTCCGATTGCAGCAGCTTCTGCTCCATGGTGTGTCGTTCGGTTACATCGCGCTGGACGCTGACCCAGTGCGTGAGTCGACCGCTGTCACTGGTGATCGGGACGATATCCAGCTCCATCAAAAACGTGCTTTTGTCTTTGCGG
>JBLRWT010000081.1:0-7460 GCA_047921095.1 Wenzhouxiangella sp.
GTCACGCTGACCCGCCAGATCGTCACCCGCGACGGCGCCACCATCCGCGACCTGATCGATGCCGAACAGAACGTCTCCAGCGCCAACACCACCCTCGCCGCCACCCTGCGCCGCGCCGGCCGCAGCTTTGTCGCGCTGAACGTGAATCTGGGGTCGGGGCACGGGGCGGGGGAGCCCGGATAGGCGATTTGCCGCCCGGATGGTGCCCCCGATCCACACCATCCTTCCGCCATAGTGTGGTCTCAGATAGATCAATCTTTCCTGCTTTCTTCTCCGCGATTGAAGTCAGATTCAACGCGGGACACAGGCGGAGTCAGCCATGACGATTTTCTCGGTTTCGAATTCGGAAGAACTCCTGAAAGCCCTGGCCTCGGCCAAGGGCGGCGACACGATCGAGCTGGCGGGGGGGGATTATGGGCGCCTTTCCCTTGTTGACGGCAAGACCGATTTCAACATCAGATTCGATACCCCTGTCACCATCACGTCAGCGGATCCAGACGCACCGGCGAGTTTTTCAGAAATGGGGCTCAATGGCGCGCGTAACATCACCTTCGACAATATTGTCTTCGATTATGAATTCAGCATTGACGACAGCCCAACGCACCGTCCCTTTCAAGTCAACAACAGCGAGAACATCACGATCAGGGACTCCGTCTTCCTAGGCGATGTGGCGGAGGGTATCTCCGATGTTCGCGACGGGTTCGGATACGCCTATGGATTGTCCGTACGCCACGGGGAAAACATAGTCATAGAGAATAACGTGTTTACGAGCTGGGCCTTGGGGGCTGGATTCAGCGATATCGAGGGGTTGACGGTTTCGCAGAATGAATTCCACGATATTCAGCGTGATGGGACGAATTTTTCCGAGGTACGCTCCGTTCTGATTGAGGACAACCATTTCCACAATTTTCGGGATCACGAAGACTCGACCGCTCATCGGGATTTCATCCAGTTTCATTCCAGCGGGAAGGATCAGCCCAGTACGGATATCGTCATCCGCGGCAATATTCTCGATATTGGTGAAGGCAGCCGAACACAGTCCATTTTTATGCGTAACGAACAGGTGGATACCGGTCGCGCTGGCGAGGAGATGTTCTATCGCAATATCCTCATTGAGGATAACGTCATTCATAACGGGCATCTTCACGGCATCACCGTAGGCGAAACGGATGGGCTGATAATCCGCAACAACTCGGTGCTGCATGCCGAGGGCGAGATGCACGGTGCAGAGGGAAGTGTTACCATCCCACGGATCAATGTCAAACCCGAGTCGACCTCCGTCGTTATCGAGGGCAACATTACGAGCGCTATCCGCGGATATGAGAATCAACTGAGCTGGACCGTTGACGGTAACGCAATCATCCAGCCTGGCGACTATCTTGAGGCTTTTGTCACTTCCTCGCTCGACCCGGTGGTGGGGGCGCACAACTTTATCGCCCTGCCCGGCGGGTTGATCGAGATCCTCCAGGCCGGTGCTGCGCGTACCCAGTTCGACGTCGCGCCTGATACCTTGACCCCACTCTTTCAGGTTCATTCGGATGCGTCTTCCAGCCATGCTCTGATTCTGGACGCCTCCCTGACGGTTGGACCTGTGGGGCTCGTCTCGGAAAGCGATGTCGACTTCCTGTGGAATTTCGGCGATGGTAGCACCGCCACCGGGTGGATCGTGAAGCATGAATTCGCCTCGCCCGGCCATCACGACGTGACCCTCACGGTGGTAGCCAAGGATGGCACGACAGCGCAGGCGCAGTTTACCGCAGGTATTGCCGGTGATGATATCCTGCAGTTCAATGCGCAAGCCGGGTTATTCGAGGCCTTTGGCTATGGTGAGGAAACGGCGCTCGACGGCTCCGGGCTGCCGTTGCAGAAAACCGCTGAGGGTTATTTCCTGAAACTGGGCGGGGAAGGCACACAGGCTAGCGTTGTGGCATCGGAGCTGTCGAATTTCTTCGGCACCGACAGCTTTGAAATGTCCATGACCCTCAAGGCCGATAGTGCGGCCAGCTGGGGGGAGGTGGCACGCGTCCATTCAAGCTTCGTAACAAGTGTCGACCAGGACGGGAATTTCAGGCTGGAACTTTCCCCGGATGATGGCTCCCGCGTACGCCTGATCAGCGACGGCATCGCTCTGAACGACGGGGCCGCGCATGATGTGACCATCCGCTTCGATGGCAAGGCCGGTTTCGCCGAGATCCTGATCGACGGTCTGGTGGTCGCGTCCGAGGCTGTCTCCGGTTCTCTCGGGGGTGGCCTCCGCTCGCTCGATTTCGGCAATCCTTGGGGCAAACAGAACTTCGACGGAGAACTTTCGGCTTTCGCGCTCAGCGCATCCTCCCGGGATTTCCCGATCTACGATGGCGCGGCGCTGCCGGTTTCGGGCACCGAAACAGGCATGACGGAGGAGGGTACGATCTCTCCCGACCCCGTCAAAGCCGAGGATGAAATCGCTCCCGAGGATAATCCTGTGGTGGATAGCGGCGAAACAGAGGCATCGGAACCGACAGAGACCGAGGACAACTCCACGTTTCCTGAAAGTGACCCCGCCCCGGCAGAACCGGAGGTGGAGCCCGCTCCGGAAGAGGAGTCCGGCCTGCCTAAGCCCGTGCTCAACGGCGGATATAAGCTCGATTTTGCCTCTGTCATGACGTCGGACACCGTGAAGCTGCATGACGATGCCCATGTGACCGAGACAGGCGATGGGCTCGCGCTCATCTTCGACGGCAAGAAGGACTATGCTTCGCTCGGCCGCCTCACGGAGTTTGAGACCTCCCAGAAACTTGCCTTCTCGGTGGATTTTGTCAACGAGAGCAGCGGCGGTGCCGAAAGGCTGGTCTGGAATCACCAGAAGATCGGCCTGACGTTGGAAGGCGACGGGTTACGCGTGCACGTTGGAAATAACGATGGCAAGTTTCATCAGGGCTTCCAAATCGAAGGCCTTGGCCTGAACGACGGAAATCGTCATACTGCGACCGTGATGGTGGATGCCGAGACAGACCGGTTGCAGGTGGTGGTGAACGATGTTCTGGTGCTGGATAAACAGGGCACGGATTTCGACTTTGTCGGGGCCGGCGGGCATGAATGGGGCTGGTCGCTCGGCACAGCCTGGAACCGCTGGTTCGAAGGAGAGGTCCACGGCTTTCAGGTCAGTGACGATTTCACCTTTATCGAGCCTGTCGCAGAGGATGGGACGGTCCTCGGGTGAAACATGGACTGTCAGGTTGCATTTTGGAGTAAAGCATGTCCGGCGATGTATCTCCTTATAGGACTGGGTTAAAGCCGTGTCGGCTTTTACGCCCGTCTGCAAGCGTGTGGTCCGGCTGATGTATGTGTTTGCTGCTTCGCGGAGCCGCGAAAATACAGCGTCTTAACTTTCCGAGGTAGATAGATCTTTATATAATTAGAAAAGGTAATATGTGATCCTGCGCAGATACTATTTCGAGAGAAAGCCACTAATGGTCTCGCTGACTTTTCTTTTTGAAAATCGGTCTAAATTTTCATATTGTAGTATATTGAAGTCACTTATTAAAATCGAGCAAGCCGCTGTGGCAACAGGAAAGTAAGATTATACTGAGATTCATTCATGGAGCAACCCATGCCTAATCGTCCAAATGCTCTTTTTGAGCATTTTATCATGACGCGTTTTAATCTCGCCACGCCGGGGCGCGAGCTTGCCATTCGAACACAGGAAGGTTGGCTCGATTATCGCTTCAAGCTCTTCGAGCGTTATTGTGCGCCATCGATCGCGGAACAGAGGAGCAAGGCATTCAAGTGGATCATTTATTTCGATAAGGACACACCCAACCACTATAAGGAACGTATTGAGACGCTTCGTCAAGAGGTCCCCTTTACAGCGTATTATACCGGACTTTTCGGGGCAGAAGGCTGGCGCCGCTCCCTGTTCGAGGTATTCCGTCCTCAAGCGCGGAGCATACTCACGACGCGGCTTGATAGCGACGATGTAATAAGTGTCGATTTTGTTCAAAGGTTGCATGAAGAGGTAGAAGCGCGGGATTATGCCCCCGGTTTCTATAATTTCAGTAAAGGGTTTATACGCCAGGGAGAATCGCTCTTTCGCATTACCCATGAGTCGAACGCATTCTTTAGCGTTCTGGAGCTGAATGGCCCGGATGTGCGCACGGCTCCTTCCATACCACATATGGGCATCAGACAACAAGGTGATCTATTTCAGATCAATTGCGATCCATTTTGGATGCAGATCATCCATGACAGCAATGTTTCCAACAAGGTGCGCGGCTGGCGAACAAGCCCTTTCGGGCTGACCTCCCCCTTTCCTGATGCGGCTATCGCAGGGCTTGCACATCCGTCACTGGCGACACTCCTTGTTGAGAACGCATTTCTTGCCCCAATGCGTTTCGCGCGTGACGCCGCCGCGAATATTTTGCGTCACGGCAGGATCAAGGCCTGATCAGGGAGCGTACCGATGCCTGCGTATCGATCATTCCAAACCAATATAGGGATGCCTTCCGGCTCGGTAGCAAAGTTTTATGCGCCCGAAGCTGCTTCGCGCTTGCGGCTGCCGGTGCTGCTGTACATCCTGACGATCATGCTTCCGGTCCAGACCAGCCTCGGCGGGGTGGTGCTGAGCGGCAACCGCTTCCTGCTGCTTGTGCTGATCATTCCCCTGACGGTCAATCTGGTCATGGGGCGCTACGGACGCCTTCTTGTGGTCGATATCCTGTTCTTCCTGCATGTTCTCTGGGGGATTGTCGCGCTGGCGGTCAACAACCCCGACCGCTTGGTGCTTTTCATGGGCTCCAATTCGATTGAGTTCATCGGCGGGTATGTGATGGGGCGTGCCTTCATACGTAACAGTGAGGATTTTCTCGCGCTCTGCAAGCTTTTTGCAGGGCTGGCTGCCCTCACCCTGCCGCTTGCGCTCTACGAGGCGCTCACCGGCAATCCGGTGCTCATCCATACACTGGCAAGCCTGCCGGGGATGTCCAGCACCAGCATTAGCGCCAGCGCGCCCCGCTTCGGACTTGAGCGTGTGCAGGTATTTCTTTCCCATCCGATCCATTACGGGTTGTTCACGGGGATCCTTCTGTCCATCGTTTTCGTGGGGTTCAGGGGACTCATGTCCGATGCGGCACGCTACGGACTTACTGTTGTCATACTCGTCTGTACACTGTTATCGCTCTCGAGCGGGCCGCTTTTGGCGCTTGTCCTACAGTGTGGGCTTATCCTGTGGGCATGGCTCTTCCGTGGAACGCAGGCGCGCTGGCTCATCCTGTTATGCGTTGCCGTTGCCGCCTATGTGGTTGTGGATTTCCTGTCCAACCGGACCCCGTTCCGGGTCTTTCTGCATTACGCGACATTCAACCCTCACACCGCCTATTGGCGCTTGATCATCTTCGAATGGGGAATGATCAATGTCTGGGACAACCCCGTCTTCGGACTCGGGCTGAACGACTGGGTGCGACCTGTTTACATGCGTTCAGGCAGCATGGATAATTTCTGGCTCCTAATGGCCGTGCGCTACGGCATTCCCGGCTTCCTGTTTCTGGCCGCCGGTTACGGGCTTGCCTTGTGGCGCGTGAGCCGGCGCAATCTTGACGCCAGCCAAACCATGTGGCAGCTTCGTCGGGCTTGGATGATCTCGATGGTGGCGCTGACCTTCACGCTGACCACCGTGCATGTATGGGGTCCGCTCTATTCCTTCGTCTTCTTCTTCTTCGGTGCGGGCATGTGGTTAATCACGGCGCAGCCAGTCGATGAAGAGGTGACAGCTGCGCCCGAAACAGCAGGCCGAACCGCAGCGCCGATGCGTCGGTCGGCGCTGGCTGCTGTCATGTCCGCGGGACACAGCGCGCCAGGATATTCCGACCCACTACCGCGCACGAAGGAAGGCCTGCCTTATACGCGCTTTCCCGCCAGCGGTGGTGCAGGGCACCGCCAGCTCGTTCGACCAGGCCGGGTAGATCGGTGACCTTCGCCTCATGACCACCTCTGTTCTTCCCCCCGCCTTGGGTGTTTGCATCGTCACCTACAATGCCGCTGACGTGATCACCGGCTGTCTGGCAACATTGTTCGCGGCTGAAAATGTCCGGCTGCGGGTGGTTGTGGTCGACAATGCCTCGAGCGACGGCACCGTGGCGCGCATCCGCAACTGGGCCGCTGGCACCATCCCGCCTGAGATTCCCCTCGACCTGCCCTTTGAGTCACCACATCTAACCGGGCCGGTTGCGCTGCACGAGGCGCTGCCAAGCGCGCCTCTTGATGATAATACTACGCTCACCATGCTGCACGCACCGGTCAATGGGGGCTTTGCCGCAGGCGTTAATCTGGGGCTTGATCATCTTATGCAGGATCTGGATATCGACCGCTTCTGGATACTCAATCCGGACTGTGTGGTGCCCCCCGGCACGCCCGCCGCCCTGGCCGCTCACCCCGCCCCGCCTGGCAGCTTCGCCCTGATAGGCGGGCGCGTCAGCTATCTTTCACCAGCCGGTCGTATCCAGAGCGATGGCGGGCGCATTAACTGGCTGACGGGGATGACCATAAATGTCAATCGCGGGCGGGCTACAGCGCAGACATCGCCACCCTCGGTGGATACGCTCGATTTCATATCAGGCGCGAGCATGGTCGCCTCTCGGGCTTTTCTGGAGCAGGCTGGCCTGATGCCTGAGGATTATTTTCTCTACTACGAGGAGGTCGACTGGGCGCTTAGGCGCGGAGCATTACCACTTCTCTACTGCAATCGAGCGCCAGTCTATCACCATGCCGGCAGTACCATCGGCTCGGGCAGTGTTGAGCGCGTCTCGACGGATTTCTCGGTCTATTTTCTTTATCGCGCCCGCATGCGTTTCTTGCGCCGCCACTGCCCACGGAGCTTGCCAGTAGCCTTTTTTTACTCCCTGGCCAAGGCAGTCCAACACGCGCTCAGGGGGCAATGGGCGCAGTTTCATGCGCTCCTGCGCGCGATTAACGGACTGAGGCCTCCTGCCGCGGTGCGTAAGCGACTGAGTCCCGAGACCCGAGCCATCATCGACGGAGCACGGGAAAAGAGCTATCAGAGATAAGTAGTTCATCCTGAACAGCTCTCATCCTTCTGATTTCGCTTTATAAAGTAGCGTTTTTCTTTGGTTTTGAATGCAGCATTTGGTATAATTGCAGCCAGAACCCTGCAATTTCGAGATGCGATATGAAGCCCAGAAAGCCGCCCCCGGAACAGGATGATCTGCTGCGCGCACGCCTGATCGAGATGATCGACATGCGCCACGAACTGGTAAAGCTCGCCGCCCTGATCGACTGGGAGGTGTTCGAGCGGGAATGGGCCGGGTTCTTTCCGTCCCCGGTCGGCCGTCCGGCCACGCCGACCCGTCTGGTCGCGGGGCTCTTCTATCTCCAGCACGCGTTCCGGCTCTCCGATGAGGCGGTCGTGGCGCGGTGGTCGGAGAACCCTTACTGGCAGCATTTCTGTGGCGAGACCTTCTTCCAGC
>JBLRWT010000082.1:0-7424 GCA_047921095.1 Wenzhouxiangella sp.
GTTGGGGATAGCCGGCATCTCAGGGGCAGGGAGCTTACCAACACGTGCAGAGTTATTCAGAGGCTCCTTGGCGAAGATGTACTGGCTCTGACGGTGTCGGCTCGCCCGGGCAGTTACAACATTAGCGAGGGGGAAACACGGGCGGTGTCTTCATCCTGCCAGGCTGGCCGGTCGTTCAGCATTGCCGCCACAGCGCTCGCATCCACTGGACGGGAAAACAGAAAACCCTGGGCATAGGCGCATTTGAACTGGCGCAATAGCTCGAGCTGCTGGCGGCTCTCGACGCCTTCGGCCACGGTGAGCATCCCCAGATCGGCCGACAGGCTGCAGATGGTTCGGGTGATGGCCTGGTCTTCAGGATCGACTGCCAGATCCTGCACAAAGCCGCGATCGATCTTGACCACCGAGATCGGGAAATTCTTCAGATACGCCAATGATGAATAACCGACGCCAAAATCGTCAACCACGATGCGCATGCCGATCTCGTCGAGTTTTTGCAGCATCCTTCGGTTGCGCGTCAGGTTCTCGATCAGGATCTCTTCAGTGATTTCCAGGTGCAGCAATGCCGGTTCGATCCGGTATTGGTGCAGGAGCACGCTCAGCTTTTCGGCAAAGCCATTCTCCTTGACCTGCGCGCCCGATATATTCACCGCCAGCCAGGGCGGCGTGTTGGTCAGCTTTTTCCAGCGGGCCAGATCCGCCAGTGCCTGCTCCATCGCAAACTCGCCGAGTCGGCCGATGACACCCGTCTCTTCGGCCACACGGATAAACTCCTGCGGTGGCACCAGGTAGCCATCTTCATGCTCCCAGCGCAACAGCGCTTCGAGGCCACACAGCGACAAATCGGCAGTACAAACGATCGGCTGATAAACCACACGGAACTGGCCGGCATCGAGCGCATGACGAATATCGCGGCTCAAGTTGAGCCGATGCTGGGCCTGGCTGAACATTTCACGGGTGAATACAGCGAACTGGTTTCGCCCGGAGCTTTTGGCCTTGAACAAGGCCGCATCAGCGTGCTGAATCAGTTCGCTGACAGTGCGCCCCGACTCAGGATAGTAGGCAATGCCCATACTGGCCGAAATGAAGAACCGATGGTCCTTGATGGCAAAACCCGTGTCGAAGGCGCGCAGGATATTGGCCGCGAGTTGTTCGATTTGCTCATGATCGTTGCGCGTGACGGCAATCAGGAATTCATCGCCACCGTGGCGACCGACGAAATCCCGCTCCTTGAGTACGCCTGCAAGGCGGCGCGGGATTTCACACAGCAACCGATCTCCAAGCTGATGTCCCAACGAGTCGTTGATGTCCTTGAACTGGTCGAGATCCAGGAACAGCAAGGCAAACTGGCCGCCGTCGGCATCACTGTCCTCCAGTATTCGTTCCAGGCAGCGGGTCGATCCAGTGCGGTTGGGCAGCCCGGTCAAGGGGTCATGAGTCACGAGGTATTCAAGTTCGTGTTCGGCCAGCTCGCGCTCGCGGATCTCACGTTCGAGATTGCGGTTTGATGTGAGCAGGACCCGGGCCTGGTAGGTTGCGTTCAAGCCAAGAAAAGCGACGATGGCCAGCAGCAATGACATCGCTCCGCCACCCCACAAGGCTACCGGAGGCAACACAGACCCAAGCTGGCGCCTGCTGGATTCGCTGATGGCGAAATCGAATGACAAATCATCGCCATCGCCATTCATGTCAAACATGAAACCCTGGCGCCATTGGTACTGGACCGAATCGCCGAAAGGATACGGGTAGATGATCTGATCACCGGATGTGACCCGCAGCTTCAGCTCATCCCGGAACACATCTGAAAACATTGCGCCGATCGCATCCGGCACCGACAGGCTGGCGGCCAGGTAACCGATAAGCTCGCCCTCGGCGATAATCGGTTTGATGAAGTCGAGTGCGAAGCTTCCGTCGGTCAGGCGCTGCGGCCGAGTCACTACCAGGTCGCCATCAGCCGCCCCGGCCAGGGCGGACCGGTAGTGCGCGTCAAGCGGATAGGGGCGGCCCTGCCGGGCCGGAACGATACCTGTGCTTTCAAGCCAACGGGTGTGGAGCTCGGCATCGAGCACCGCCAATGAGCGATAGAACGGGTAATGCGACTGGAACAGGAGCGCGTCGCCGCGCCAGGCATGTTCATCCTCGACACCCTCGCGCGCCAGGCGCACAGCCATGCGCTGTTGGGCCTGCGTCTGTTCATTGACACTGCCAAGAATATCAAGGCGAACATAGCTTGAGAGGTTTTCGATATGACGCTCGACGGCAACCCTCTCGGCAGCCTTCAGGCCGTAGTAGAACCAGACGGTCCCCACCAGACTGAGTGTCAGCAGCAAGCCGGCGATGAGTGCCGCAAATCCGAATCGTCCTGACGACTTCAACAACGAAATCACGGGCACTTACGACCTCGCCGGGCAGCGAGCACCGGACAGACCTGTCTGTTTTTCATGAAGAAGGGGCAGCCGAGCACTTTGAAGTGGCGGAAGTATAGCGCAGCACCAGCCAATGCGCTTTTCCGAGCGACCGGCCGGCAAAATCCGGGTGCGCTAGACTGAGCCTGTTTTCCAGGCCACCCACGCAGGAGGTACAAACGATGGTAATGCGTTTTCTGGCCGGCCTGGTCGCCGGTTTGCTGGTTGGCTACGTACTGTTCGAGGCCCTCCTGTCCGGTTTCCAGTTATTGACGCCCGACACTGACATCAATGCCAACCTGGCCCAGGGCAAGGGGTTGGCCAACCTGCCGGCCGTCGCGTTGACTTCTTTCTGGGGATTGGCGGCCACGGTCAGCGCGGCCATGGCAACGGCGATCGCCCGCCTGAACCTGGCGGGCTGGTTGGCTGGCGCGCTATGGTGCGTGTCAGCACTGTTTGTAACCGGCCTCGGCGGCCTGAATGACTTGGCGGTCGCAGCGGCGGTCGTTGTCTGCCTTGCCGGCGCCGTGCTTGGGAATCGGGCAGCACGCCTGGCATCGACATGACGTTCCAGTAGCAGGGGGCATGCCATTCCCTGATCGATGCCGCCTGCGATATAATCACTGATTGCGTGTCCACCCCTGGTGGATGCATTTTTTGGTTCTTGAACGCGAGGTTGCCCCGGCGTGTCTGCAGAACATGATCGAATTTTTATCAAGCAATTCAGCCTGATCCTGGTTGGTCTGATGATTTTTACCGTGGCGATCATCGTGGTGTCGATCGTCATCCACGGTCAGTTGGAGCCGAGCGAAAATCCGGCCCGGCAGATCGCGAAGGAGCAGCGGCTGCAACCGGTAGCCGGTGTGTACGCTGGTGAAACAGGCCGCGCTGCCGCTGCAGCGGCCGCAGAAGCGGTGGCCACGGCCGAGCCCCAACTCGCTTTTGATGGCTCGCTCGATGGCAGCCTGATTTACGAGCAGGCCTGCGCCAGTTGTCATGTCGCCGGCGCCGCCGGCGCACCGAGAATGGTTGCCGACGAGTGGGCCGGGCGGCTTGAAAAAGGCATGGATGAACTGGTGGCCAACGCAATCACCGGCATCGGCGCCATGCCGCCACGAGGCGGTCGTCGTGACCTGAGTGATGAGCAGATCGAAGCTTCGGTTGCCTACATGCTCGACATGCTGGACTGACCATCGCGCCATTCGGCGGCCCGGGCTGCCAGGTCGTCGAACAGCTGGAAAAAAACCACCTCGATCTGTTGATCATGCTGGTCCAGCAGTTCCAGTCCGCGGGCCAGTGGGCTGGGCCGACCATGACGCCAGGCCAGCCGTGCGAAGATTTCGATCAACATCTTTCGATCACCGTACCGACACCACAGGTTTCGCTGCCGCGCCCAGGCGGCAAAAAGTCGCAGTCGTTCCGGCAGGGCCCCATCGTGACGCGCCAAAAGCGAATTGATTTCAGCAGAGAAGTCAGCCAGCTCGCCGGTGCCAAAGCGTGCCCAGTGGCGGGTCAGCATGTGGTCGAACAATACATCGAGCATGATGCCGCCGTAACGCCGCCAGGGCGGATTCAATTCAGCCAGGAAGCCGCCTACAGCCGGATGCTGATCGCACAGGCTGTCCATTCTCCTGTGCAGGATGACCCCAGCGGCCCAATCCGGCGGCAAGTCCTCAAGCGCCCGTCGCCCCTTGACATGGTCGCCCAGGAAGGCACCAATCCGAAGGCCATCCTCGGGTCCGGCCAGAACAACGTGGGCGAGATGATTCATGTCACTGCATCGCACGGCGGTGGTGAGGTATGATGATGCCCCCCAGTCAGGGGCACAAGCAACCACCAAGGGAGCTCCAACGTGCTGGATCCTGATCATTTCCCAACTGAGAATGCCGAATTCACGCTGACCGGCCCGGTCGGCAAGCTGGAGTGTCTCACCGATGTTCCCGAGCCCGACGTGGCCCGATCAGCGGTTGCCATCCTCTGCCATCCGCACCCACGTCACGGCGGCACCATGCGCAACAAGGTGGTTACCATCATGGAGCGTGCCTTGCGCGAACTGGGGCTGGCGACCGTGCGGTTCAATTACCGCGGCGTGGGCGAAAGCGAGGGTGAATTCGATGATGGTGAGGGCGAAACGCAGGATCTGCTTCGGGTGGTCGAGTGGACACGATCCGTTATGCCGGAAGCAGACCTCTGGCTGGGTGGATTCTCCTTCGGCGCCTACATCACCGTCAAGGCAGCCCAGGATCTACCCGTACGACAGTTGATTTCGATCGCACCACCAGTCGAGCGTTACGGTTTCGGCGAGTTTCTGCCGCCCAACTGTCCCTGGCTGGTCGTCCAGGGCGACGAGGATGATGTCGTTTCCCCGGAGGCTGTCGTGGACTGGGTCAATGGCCTCGATGCCAAGCCCGACCTGGTGATGATGGAAGGCACCGGCCACTTTTTCCATCGGCGGCTGATGGACCTGCGCGGCCTGATCAAGAACAACGTGCAGTCCAACCTGCCCTGAAAATTGCCGATCACTTTGTCCAGCATGGCCGCCCCCGGCCCCCTCGAGCGCTACCGATCGCTTGTCGAAGCCGGCCAGCTTCAGGCCGACCCAGACCAGCAGCGCGTCGCCGAACGGCTGCAAGAGTGCTTCGACGCGTTCATCGCCGGGCGCGGAAGCTGGTGGCAGCGACTTTTTGGACGAGAAAAGCCAATCCGGGGGGTTTACCTTCACGGCAGTGTAGGCCGCGGCAAAACCATGCTGATGAACCTGTTCGCCGCTGCCCTGGCTGACGGGGGCCAGTCCGTCTGGCGCATCCACTTTCACCGCTTCATGGATCATGTTCATACCCAGCTGGGGCAAGTCGACAGCAAGCGTGATCCGCTCAAGTCGGTCGCGGACGAAATTGCCTCACGTGCCCGTGTCCTGTGCCTGGACGAGTTCCACGTTGGCGATATTGGCGATGCCATGATTCTTGGCGAGTTGCTCAAAGCGCTGTTCGAGCGCGGCGTGATGCTGGTCGCCACCAGCAATATCGAACCCGACCAGCTCTACGCGGACGGCCTGCAACGGGCACGCTTTCTTCCTGCGATCAAGGCCATCAAACGCCGATGCCGGGTGGTCCGGCTGGATGCAGATGAAGATTATCGCTTGCGGGAACTGGTTCGCCATCCCATTTATTACTGGCCGGATGACGACGCGGCGCGTGCGGGCCTGGCCAGTGAGTTCAAGGCGCTCGCAGCGGGCGAGCAAGTCAGCAGCGAAGCTCTGAAGATTCGCGGGCACCACCTGTACCCGTTGCGTCGCGCAGGATCGGTCGCCTGGTTTGATTTCAGCACCCTGTGCGAAGGGCCGCGGGCCAGTGCCGACTACATCGAACTGACGCGTCGATTCAGCACCCTGATCATCAGCGAAGTCCGGCAACTGTCCGACGCGGACAATGACGCTGCCCGGCGCTTCATCCACCTGGTCGACGAATGCTATGAGCGCGCCGTCAAACTCATCATCGCCGCCGAAGCCCCGCCCGAGAAACTCTACACCGGCAAACGCCTGGCCCCCCTGTTCGAACGAACCCAATCCCGCCTGACCGAAATGCAAAGCCGTGACTATCTCGCTCTCGCGCATAGGGCGTAAGAAGGTTCAAGGCTCAAGGCTCAAGGATCAAGGAGCAAGGAGCAAGGAGCAAGGAGCAAGGATTGGACTGCCCCCTGTTTTGCCTTGTACCTTGTGCCTTGTACCTTGAGCCTTCCTTCAAAGATCCACCAACGTCTCGATCACGTGCTGGACGTAATCGTTGAACTCGCTTTCGTCGCGGTCCGGCACCAGTGCCTGGGCCTGGAGCTGGAGGTAGCCGACGTAGGATGAATACACCAGATTGGCACGCTGGCGCGCTTGTTGGCTGGACAGGCCGAGCTCTTCGAACGCGGCGGCAAGGTACTTGATGCGGCGGCTGGTGACGCGCTTGAGCACCGGACCGACCCTGGGGTGGTTGGGTGCGGCGCACAGGGCCAGATAGATGCGGTGGGTCAGCGTCTGGCGGCTGGTGCGCCAGACGAATTGCGACAAGCGTTCGGCCGGCTGCATGTCCGCGCTCAATGCCAACTTGAGGTGGTAGCGATCCTGGCTTTCCCAGCGCTCGAGCGCGCGGCCCAGCAATTCGTCGCGGCCCGGAAAATGCCAGTAGAAGCTGCCCTTGGTGATCCCCAGCCGCCGGGCCAGGGGCTCGACGCCAAGTGCGCTGACGCCTTTTTCGGCCATCAACTCCAGAGCCGCCTGTTCCCAGTCAGCCGGGGTCAGCGTGGCCCGGTCAGTGCCAGAGCGGTTGGAAGGGGTGACATCGGACATGGTCAGGCATCATACTCGCAATTTCAAAGGTGGTGCGGCGTCCGGGGCTTGCAACCTGGGGCCGCCGAACCAATATCCTGCATCATTGACTAACTACAAGGGTAAACCCATACTCTGCCGTATGGAAGCTGTTCGCAAATTGAATGATGATATTCGCCGCCGCCAGATCTGGACGGACGACGGCGTTCGACTGAGTCTTCGTTATTATGGCGATGATCGGGCGCCCTGTGTGCTGATGGCCCATGGCTTCGGCCAGACCCAGTACGCCTGGGAGGAAACCGGCCGTCGGCTGGCTGCCTCCGGCTGGCAGGCTGTCAGCTATGACGCCCGTGGCCACGGGGAGAGCGACCGCTCCCCCACTGGCGAATACGACTTTGAGCAATTCATCGAGGACTTCCGGCGGGTATGTGCTTCCCTGCCGAACCTGCCGGTCGTGATCGGCGCCTCGATGGGCGGCCTGACTGCCCTGCTGGCACACTCCGAAAAACCCAAGGTCGATCTGAAGACGCTGGTGCTGGTCGATATCGCCCCACGCTGGAATGAGCGTGGCGTGGTCGCCATGCTCTCGTTCATGCGCCAGCACTCCGAAGGATTCGCCACGCTGGAAGAGGCCACCGAAGCCGTACGCGGGTTTCTGCCCCACCGTCGTCGCAGCGGGAGCGAATCCGGGCTGAACCGCAATCTGC
>JBLRWT010000083.1:0-7413 GCA_047921095.1 Wenzhouxiangella sp.
CTCAATCAGGCCGCTTTGGGTGGAATCCGGACTTTGCTTGGACATGACGTTAACCAGACCTTGGGCTTTTAGCGAGCTCTGAAAGTTACAATATTAGTGACGGGGTACACTAGAGTTTGAGCGCACCATCAACGGCGAAATCACGACCGCTGACATAATCATTCTCAATAATGAAGCGAATGGTATCAGCAATTTCGGCTGGTTCGGCCAGGCGACCCGACGGGATCTGGCTGGTAATGCGCTCAATGGCCTTTGCCGGCATGGCGGCCACCAGTTCGGTTCGGGTAAAACCCGGGGAAACCGAGGCGGCCCGGATGCCGTGACGGGCCAGTTCCTTCGACCAGGTCACGGCCATGGCGGCGACACCGGCCTTGGACGCCGCATAGTTGGATTGACCGAAATTGCCAGTCTTCGAAATGCTGGAGATGTTGATGATCACGCCTCCGTTACCGGCCTTGATCATGCGCGTGGCGGCTTCGCGCCCGCACAGGAAGACACCGGTCAGGTTGACGTCCAGGACCTGCTGCCATTGCTCGAGGGACATCCGATCCTGGACCTCACCATCACGGTACTTGACCAGCAAACCATCGCGCGTAATGCCCGCGTTGTTGACCAGGCCATTGATGCCACCCATGGCTTGTTCCAGTTGATCAAATGCGCGTTCGACCTCGGTCTCGTCGGCGACATTGGCCACCACCGCACAATGGCCATTGTCGGGCAGGCTGGCGCGTGCGCGCTCAAGCGTCTCGGCGTCGATATCGATCAGGCCGACTCGCGCGCCAGCTCGGGCCAGGCAGGTTGCCGTGGCCAATCCGAGTCCACGGGCAGCGCCCGTGATGACGATGCTGCTGTTGTCAAGCTTCATTCAGGTCCCCTCATTGTTGTTATCTGGTCAGGCCAGTTGGTGGGCCAGGTGACTGATATTCAGGCGGGCAAGTCTACGCTATTCGACTTCGTCTTCGGTGGCGTCGTCTTGGGTTCTCAGCGGCGGAGCCAGCGCCTCGGACCAGATCGAAAACATC
Organism: Wenzhouxiangella sp.; assembly: GCA_047921095.1. Lineage (GTDB taxonomy): Bacteria > Pseudomonadota > Gammaproteobacteria > Xanthomonadales > Wenzhouxiangellaceae > Wenzhouxiangella. The sequence continues at coordinate 1,023 of JBLRWT010000083.1, forward strand.
TGGTTCTGCAGCTTGCGAAAGGGCTCGAGCGGCAGTGGGCCGATATCATCCAGCCCGGCCTTGCTGGCCACGGCCGACCAGGCATCGTCGACCACCTCCTGCTGCGACTCGATGTGGGTCATGACTTTTTCCAGGTAGCCGCGGGTCAGGTCGCGCATCGGGTTCGAATTGACCCGAATCATGGCTTCGAGAAAATCATTGCTCAACACCGGCCGTCCGAGCAATTCCTGGTCGGCGACGATCTGCAGCAGCACCGAGCGGGTGACATCCCGGTCTGTCTTGGCTTCCAGCACCTTGACCTGCGCACCGGCACCGACCAGGTCGCGAACGTCCTGCAGGGTGATGCTCTGGCTGGTTTCGGTGTCGTACAGGCGACGATTGGCGTATTTTTTTATGATTCGTTCGGAACGGGCCATGGCATTCTCGTTGGCGGGGACAGCATCAGGCACCGGCAGCCAGTGGCTGCCGGTGCGCTTTGCGAATTCTTAGTTGCTCTTGCTGCTTTTGTTGCCGGTGGTGCTTTTCGCCGTCCGGGCAGAGGCGTCGACTGCCGCGTCGCTGATCGGGAACATGGCTGAAAAGTCGAGTCCCTTGGCGAATTCCGACGAAATTTCGGTCAGTTGCTCGCGGGTCTCGAGACCGATGTTGGTCAGCGTTTCGACATGCGAACCCAGTTGTTCGGCGTATTCCTTGAATACGGCTGACTGGCGCGTGATCAAGTCGTTCGGGTTGCTTGCTTCATCGGCCTTGGAAACGCTCTTGCGATTGATTTCCATCAGCTTTTCGAAAGTTTCCAGGTTGGTCTGGGCCGACTTGTTGATGGTGTCGGTCAGGACGTTCTGGGCCTTCTTGAGTTCTTCAAACACGGTGTTCTTGCTCATGATTACTGCCTCGATTCTGTAGGGGAATAGAAAACTCGGCACACCATTTGTGCACCGCACAAGAACTGTATCACAGGATTTTGTGCAGTGCAACATAATGTCCGCAAACAGCCGCGTCAGTACATGTGCTGGCCACCATTGATCGACAGCGTCGAGCCGGTCACGAAGCCGGCTTCGCGGGCCACCAGAAAGGCGACCCCGCGAGCGATCTCGCTCGGTTGTCCCAGTCGACCGACCGGGATGCCGGCGATGATCTTCTCCAGCACCCGGTCCGGTACGGCGGCGACCATGCTGGTTTCGATGTAGCCCGGGGCGATCGCATTGACGGTGATGCCTGCGGCCGCCCCTTCCTGGGCCAGTGCCTTGGTAAAACCGTGGATACCCGACTTGGCGGCGGCATAGTTGACCTGGCCATACTGGCCGGCCTGGCCGTTGATCGAACCGATGTTGACGATGCGCCCATACTGGCGCTCGCGCATGCCCTCGATCACGGCACGGCACATGTTGAAGCAGGACGTCAGGTTGGTCTGGATCACCGCCTGCCAACGTTCCGGGGTCATCTTGTGCAGGGTGCCGTCACGGGTGATGCCAGCATTGTTGACCAGCACCTCGACCGGGCCAAGTTCGGATTCGATCGTCCGTACTTCGGCCTGGCAGGCGTCGAAGTCACCCACGTCCCACTGGTAGGTTTTCGCCCCCGTCGCGGCGGCGAACTGATGGGCTGATTCGGTATCGCCACCATAGGTGGCCGCCACGGTAAAACCCTGGCGCAGCAGTTCTTCTGAAATCGCCGCGCCAATGCCGCGCGTGCCCCCGGTAACAATTGCAACTTGTGTCATGGTCTACTCCCGAACGCTGGTTAATGAACCTGTTCCGCATTTCAGCAGAATAAAGACCAACTGTGCAGTACCTCAATCAAAATTGCAAAAGAAAACCGGCGGCATCAGGCGAGCGCAGGGCGCTCGCCCACTGCTACCGGCTTCAGGCCTGTCTTACAGGCCTTCGCAAGTGCCCTGCTCGGGAAGGGTCAGCCGGCTGACGGTCATCTCGCCTGCGCCGAATGAGGGCGTCTGATAGGAGAACCGGCCGGTTGTGCAGTCGTCGAAGCGGACGGTCAGGGTGCCTTCGGTGACGAAATTCTCGCCAGGCGGGGGGGTCAGAAAATTGACATCGGATTGGCCATCCCAGGTGATCAGGTCCAGGGTGACCTCGGTGTCGCCGTAATTGTAGGGCGCCACGCCGAGCAGCCAGAGCTGTTCGCCCTGGACAAAGTCGTACCAGTAGACCACCAGCCGGGCGCCATCGTCGCTGAAGGTGTCGCGCGCGATTTCGACATTGAACCCGACCCCGGAATTGCCGGCATCAAACCACGAGCCCGTATGCTGCGGCATGATCGGGAAGCCGGCGCCATTGATCTGCACGGCGCGGTTGATGGTTGGCGGAATGGTCGGCAGGTCATTGAATTGTCGATCGGTGGTGAACGTGGTCGTGGTTCTGGAGTTGCTGATTTGTTGTACAGCCTCCATTCCCAGGATTACATGGCCGAATACGGTGAAATCCGGATCCAGAAAGTCATTGGCTACGATGTTGATAAAAAATTGTGTTCCAGCCGAGTTCCGGTTGGGTGGACTCCCCGACAAGGCCATGGCAATGCTCCCCGGCACATTCAATAATCCATTGTTGGGTTCGCCCTGTATCAACGGATAGGTTGGCGGGCGAAATTCGAGGCTCCGATTGAACCCGCCGGCCTGAATCACGAAATTCCTGATGGACCGGTGAAAGATCAGCCCGTCGTAAAACCCGTCATTGACGTAGTCGAGAAAATTGTCGGTCGCAATCGGCGCATTGGCCTGATCGAGCTCAACAATGATCGGTCCTAAGTCGGTATCGAGCCAGACGCGCGGGTTCTGGGCCAGGGCAGTACTCAGCAAGCCGAAAGCAAGCAGGAAAAAGCAAATTGATCTAGTCATGGTTACTTCCGTTATTGGTTTTCTGAGGGATCTGTGAGCGGACCAGATTAACCGGCTTTTGCTTTCAGATTGAGGCCCTGATCTTCAGGGCATCAGTTTCAGCCAGCCCTGACGGCCCAACTTGCGAAGCGTCTCGATATTGCGCTGGTAGATTTGCTCTGGGGCCTCAATGCTGGCCACGGCCCGTTCGATGCTGGCCTCGCGCAGCAGGTGCAGCATCGGGAAGGGGGAGCGGTTGGTGAAGTTGGCCGCGTCCTCCTGTTCTGCCCCCTCGAAGCAGTAGTCGGGATGGAAGCTGGCGATCTGGAGGATGCCTTCAAGTCCCAGCGTTTCCAGCACGCCGTCGGCAACATCCAGGAATTCGTTGTAATCGTCGAAATTGCCCAGCGTGCCGGGGTGGACCAGCAACGTGGTCTCGCATTCGGCCGGGTCTGCCTTGTCAAGAAACAGCAGCTCATCGGCCAGATCGCTGGTCAATGCCTCGCTGGAGCAGGCTTGACTGACCCGAATGCGAACCTGTTTGGACTGGTAGGGATATTTTGCGAACGGACAGAGGTTCAGGCCAATGACCACCTTTTCAAGCCAATGTCGGGTGGCCAGAGCGATAGCCGACTCATCTTTGTTGGTGGTCATGTTCGGTCACGGGTGGGCAAAAAAAGAGGGCTGGCGACTGAGCTGGCCGTCGGCCAGGAAAGTCGCCAGCCCTGGAGGGCGAAGGATCGTTAATCAGTCCTCGCCATTGTCGTCATCGTCATCGTCATCGTCTTCTTCTTCGTCAACCGGGCGAACGTAGAACATACCCTCGTCGCCAAATAAATAGGCGTCGTCCTGCCACTGGACCATGGTGCCGGCCTCACAGTCGACGTCGGCGCTCAGGACCAGTGCCAGGATGGCCTCGTCCTCGTTTTCATCGTAGGCCGCCGGCAGGTCGGTGGCGATATCGAACGCATCCTGCAGGTGCAGATCACCTTCCTCATTGACAGCGCCTGCGCCCAGGCAGATCACGCCAGCCGATGGCAGCGGCTGCGGCTGATAGGTCAGCGTGTACTCCTCACCGATCGGCAGGTTGCGGGCATTGAAGACAAAATCAAATACCGGCGCGTACCAGCGGTACATCAGCCGCCCGGCGGCCGCATCTTCATCGGCCGGCTCAAGTGAAGAAAAGTCCAGGTGCGCGATACTGGACAAGCCGGCCTGTCCGGGTGGGCCACCGCCAGCCGGTCTGCCACAAAATGGCGCCGAGCCCCCATTATCGGGTCCGCGGCCATTGCCGCCGCGCGCTTCGGAAGCCTCCCTTCGAGGTGGGGCGAAATTCGGGTCGCGGCCGGGCGGGATAAAGTCCGGATCCAGGCCGGGCGGTGTATTTTGGTGGCCGCCACCCGGGTTGAAGAGGAAGCCAGGTTCATTGCCTCCGGTCTGGGCATTGACCGAAACAGCAAGTAAAAGGAGTGCGCTCGTAAGCAGCGTCGTGGAGGAAACAGCTTTGAAGTTCATTTCGAAACCCTCGATCAAGATCAAAACACCCGGTGGCCAGATGGCTATCCCGGGGAGATCCCCTTCGGTTCGGATGCACCGAACACTTGGCTACGATAACAGAAGAGTGGGTGCTTATCCGTGACAGACATCACCCATGCAGGGGGCAACATCGCACTCGAGTTCCCCTTTTGCCCGCTATGGAGAGCGCGCTGAAAGTTACAACATCAATGCCTCGGTACATTAAGATCACAGCCTGCTCCCAGCCGCAAAACGACCGCCATGTCAGTGAGTGGACAGCTCCACCAATTGCAGAACCTGAGCACGCGTTTCATCAAGGCGATGGTCGAAACGCCCATGCACCATCTGTTTGGCCGCCACCGCCCGGATCAGCACCCTTCCGGGGCAGCGCCCGGGACCTTGTTCATTTCGCCCGACGCGGGCGCAACTGAGGTTCACCTGCGGCGCATCGACGACGGACAACTGGACGTCATTGATCATCCCGATGCCGACGCCATTCGCGCCGCCCAGTCACGAGGCGGTCGCCTGTGGCTGGATGTGGCCGGTTTTGCCGATGACGATCAGTTGCGCCGTATCGGTGAACTGTTCGAGTTGCACCCGCTGACCCTGGCCGACCTGGTCAATGTCGAGCGCCAGACCAAGGTGGACTCGCTGGATGATCGCAGCCTGATCATTGTCCAGACCCTGAACCTGGACGCGGCCAGTGATCAGCCCGGCCTGGCCCAGCTGGGCATCCTGATGAAAGGGGAGGTGTTGTTGACCTTCCGGGAAAGGCCGGGACCGTTGTTCGACCCGGTGCTGGCTCGACTGGACCGTGTAACCAGCCGGCTGCGCACCGAGCCGCTGGACTACCTGGCATGCGCGCTGCTGGATGTGGCCGTGGATGCGAGCTTTCCGGTGGTCGAAACGCTGGCCGATCAGATTGACGAGGTCGAGGAGCGGGTCATGGCCGGGAGCGGGCAGGGCGTGATGGCCGACATTCATCGCCAGCGGCGCGCGCTGATTTCACTGGGCCGCCTGTTCTGGCGCCAGCGTGATCTGCTCGCCCGCCTGCTGCGCGACGAGCAGATTTTCCGTCACGAAACCCAGATTTACCTGCGCGATGTCTACGACCGAACCGTTCAGTTACTCGACATGGTGGAAACCACGCGCGACCTGGTGGCCAGCCTGGTCGAGATTCACCTCTCGATCAGCGCCACCCGGTCCAACCAGATCATGAAAACACTCACCATCATGGCCAGTATATTCATCCCCTTGACCTTTATCGCCGGCGTCTACGGCATGAACTTTGCCCTCATGCCGGAGCTTGAATGGGCCTGGGGTTATCCGGCCGTGCTGTTGTTGATGCTGACGGTGAGCATCGGCTTGCTGACCTGGTTCCGGCTTCGCGGCTGGCTCGGGGAGCGACGCTGATGGTCGCTCGTTCCGTGCTGCTGGGAACAGCCCTGATTCCCGATACCAGAAAAGAGCTGATGCTGTATCAACACGGCGAAAAGTTTTCGATCACCATTCCGGGACGCGGCGAGCTGATGAACAGCCGCGTCCACGGCTCGGAAAAGGCGCTGGCTGAACTGGCCTGTCAGCGCATGACCGGGAGTTCCCGTCCGCGCCTGTTGATCGGTGGGCTGGGCATGGGTTTCACCCTGGCCGCGGCCCTGGAGGCGGTCGGGCCGGACAGCGAGGTGGTGGTGGCAGAGCTGGTGCCGGAAGTGGTCGAATGGAATCGCGAGCTGATGGGCGCGCCTGCCGGGCATCCGCTGGCCGACCCGCGCAGCACGGTCTTTGTCGGCGATGTGGCCGATATCCTGCGTCAGGAGCCCGGCGGCTTCGATGCCATCATGATGGATGTCGACAATGGGCCGGCGGCGATGATCCGCCGCGAAAACGACTGGCTGTATACCGTCAAGGGCCTTCAGGTCACACGCCAGGCCTTGCGGCCCGGCGGGATTCTGGCCATCTGGTCAGCCGGCCCCGACAAGCTTTTTCAGACCCGCCTGCGCCACGCCGGCTTCGAGGTCGAAGAAGTGATCGTCCGCCCGCACCGGG
>JBLRWT010000084.1:0-7401 GCA_047921095.1 Wenzhouxiangella sp.
GACACGGAACGAAATCGTGTTTCCGGCAGCCATTCTGCAACCGCCGTTCTTTGATCCCAATGCCGATCCCGCCGTCAACTTTGGCGCCATCGGCGGCGTGATTGGTCACGAGATGGGTCACGGCTTCGATGACCAGGGCTCGCGCTCCGACGCCGACGGCGTCTTGCGCAACTGGTGGACGGATCATTCCCGCGCCCAGTTCGAGCAGCGCACAGCCGAGCTTGTCGCCCAGTACAATGAGTTCGAGCCCCTGCCCGGCATGAACGTCAACGGCGAACTGGCCCTCGGCGAGAATATCGGCGACCTGGGTGGCCTGTCGATTGCCCACCATGCCTACCAGCTGTACCTCGCTGATCGTCATGACGGCGAAGCACCAATCCTTGATGGCACGACGGGCGATCAGCGTTTCTTCATGGCCTGGAGCCAGGTCTGGCGCACCATTGAAACCGAGGAGTCACTGCGAGCCCGGTTGATCACAGGCCCTCACAGCCCGGCACGCTACCGCGTCAATGGCGTGGTACGCAATATCGATGCCTGGTATGAAGCCTTCGACATCAGCGCAGACAACGCGCTCTATCTTCCGCCGGAAAAGCGCGTTCATATCTGGTGAGGACATGTCTCAAAGGCCACGCCGGCCAGCCTTGACTGAAATCTGTCTGTTGAAACCGAATGGTCATCATTCGGTTTCAAGCTCGACCTCCACAGGGCTTGGCCGCGAATAGAAAAAGCCCTGCATGTAATCGATACCGATCTCGCGACACAATGACGCGGCCTGCTCGGTCTCGATACCCTCGGCCAGTGTCTTGATGCCCATACCGCTGATCAGTCCATTCAGGGTCGACAGCAGCTTGAACTTGGCCGATCGCCTGTCCTCCAGCCCTCGGACCAGGGAAATATCGAACTTGAGATAGTCCGGCGGCACCTCGACAAGCGCGAGCAGGCGCGCCTGCCCGGCGCCAAAGTCATCATAGGCCAGGGCGATGTTCATGCGCCGGAGCTCCTTGCGCACGACGGCCATGGTGTCCTGGTCGGTGACCGCCGCCTCAGGAACTTCGAAAACCAGGTCGAGTTCCGGATAAAGCGCGCGCAACCGCCTCAGTTCGGACAGGAGCTCATCGAAATCCTCGCACTCGGCCGGGTGATTGTTGAAGAACACGGGTCCGGTCAGGCCGGCCCTGCTGGCCGCTGCGAACCCGCTTTGTCGGAACAACCGACTCAACTGAACCTCGGCCTTGAGCGCGGCGGCCAACTGAAACAGTTCCATCGGGTTCTGGTCAAGTTCCGGATGCGCGCTGCGACCCAGCAACTCCCAGCCAAACAGCGAGCCGTCTGCCGCGTGGATAGACTGATGAAAAGCCGCGACTCGTCCTTTTTCAAGCAGGTCGAAAAAGGCCGCCATCTGCAATGGGAACTGGCGCGGCAACGCGCTCATGCCGATCACTGTCTCGGCTGAAGACGCCGGTCGCTGCGGCTGTTCGGCATGGGCTTCCTCTCGCATCAGGCGGAACTCGTGGTCGGCGAGGTGGACCACGTCGCCCGCCACCACTGGAAAAGGTTCGTCAATCTGTTGATGATTGACGAAGGTCCCATTGGTACTGCCGAGGTCTTCGATATAAAGTTTTCCCGCGATCACATCGAACCGGGCATGGAGTCGCGAAACGCGATCCACATTCAATTGCAGACTGCAGTCGGGATGGCGACCGACGCTGGCTGGAAAAGCGGTGATGTCCAGACGTCTGGGAAGCTGCGCCTGCCCGTGCGAACTTTCCAGATAGTAACGGTCGTTCATTGGCAACTCCCCTCATCTTGAACCCTGCGCTGACCAGTATCCGGGTAAAAGTATCGCGCTTCAAGCGGACGGCGGCACCGCTGACCTCGCTAACGGGCCTTTCTGGATGATTTGGCGCGCCTTGATTCCATCTTCCTGGCACTGCGCATCAGTATCCGAAAATACAATTCGGGAAACCAGCGCCTGAGACGCCAGAGCCAGCGCGTATTGGCGTGCGTCAACAACAGAAAGCGCGGTTTGAGTACGGCGCGGTAGACCACTTCAGCCACATCGTCGGCGCTCACGCCAGACTGGGTCATCCAGCGCTCGACCCGCTTCTGGTAGCCGGCATCCGGGGCACGCATTGTTTCGGTCAGACGGGTCTTGACGAAAGCCGGGCACAGCGCCGAAACCTTGACCCCGGCATCAGCCAGTTCAGCGCGCAGCATCTCGGACAAGGCAATGACAGCGGCCTTGGCCGTTCCATAGGCGTTGATCCCGGGTGCGGCCGCAAAGCCGGCAAAGGATGCCACGTTGATGATGTGCCCGCTGCCCTGCTCTCGCATCATTGGCGCAAAGGTCTTGCAGCCGATGACCACCCCCATCAGATCGATCTCCATCACCCAGCGCCAGTCTTCGAGCGAGGTTTCTTCCAGTGTGCCGCCCGTTGCGACCCCGGCGTTGTTGATCAGCGCATCGAGTTGGCCGTATTCCTCCCTGACCAGCGCTGCAAGCTGTTGCCAGGCTGTTTCATCCGTCACGTCCATGGCGACGTGGCGACTGCCGGGCGTCAGGGTTTCGGCGACCTGGCGGGCTCGTTCCGCGTCCAGATCGGCAACGATGACTGACCAGCCAGCCGTCGCGAAGCGCCTGGCCATGGCTTCACCCAGACCGGCGCCGGCACCCGTGATCAGAACTGTTCTGGAAGCGTCCTTGTTCTTGTTTGTGTTTGTGTTTGTGTTCGTGGTCATGTCATTCAAACCCCAGCCAGACCGCGCCGACAAGAACCAGGGCCGCGGCAAAAAACAGTTTCAGCATCAGCGGCCAGACAAAGCGCAGCCACTTGACGTAGGAAATACCGGCCATGCCAAGGATACCCATCAGGATGGCATTGGTTGGTATCACCATGTTGGTGAAACCGTCCCCGAGTTGGTAGGCCAGCACCGAGACCTGGCGGGAAACACCGACCAGATCGCCCAGGGGCGCCATCAGCGGCATGGTCACGAACGCCTGGCCGCTGCCCGAGGGGATGAAAAAGTTGAGAATCGCCTGGATGATCAACATGCCCACGGCGGACAGTTCAGCGCCGACCAGGGACAGCGGCAGCGACAGGTAATGGACAATCGTATGCAGGATCTGGCCGTCCTCCATGATCAGCGCGATGCCTCGAGCCACACCGACCAGCAATGCCGTTTCAGTCAGTTCACGGGCGCCGATGATGAATTTCTCCGCGGTCATACTCGGCCCCAGCCGGCCGATGGCCGCGGCGACCAGCCCCAGGATCAGGAACGCCGCGCCGAGCTCATTGAGGTACCAGCCGCGCGTGGCAATGCCCCAGACAGCGGTACCCAGGGCGAGGAAGAAGCCGATCACGATCGCCACGTGGCCGCCGTTCATGGTCGGATACTCTTGCGGTGGTTCGGCCGACTCGATCAACTCGCTGTCGTAAACCAGGCTCGCCGTGGGGTCGCGACGCACCTTGTCGGCATAGACCCAGACATGATGAACGGCGATGAGCACAAAGGGCACCAGCAAGGCCAGGCGCACCGGCCAACCGGAATAGGTGTCGAGTTCAGCCACGCCCTGGGCGACCACGACCGTGTAGGGGTTGAACGCCGCCACACCATAACCCACGCCGTAACCGCAGATGATCATGGCCACGGCAGTCATCGGATCCATCCGCATCGCCCGGCACAGGGCGACCAGGATCAGCACGAAGGGAATGTACTCTCCGGACGAACCCACGGCACTGGAGGCCAGCGCAAAGACGAAGATAACCGCAGAGATCAACATGACCGGGCGCTGGCTGAAGCGCTCGAGCAAGCGCCCCAGCAGCGCATCGATGGTGCCGGTGGCGCGAATGATGGCCAGTACGCCGCCGATGATGAACAGGAAGAAGATGATGTCCGACGCCGCAGCGAAAGCGCGCGGGACCGCCGTGAACAGCTCCAGCGGGCTCATCCGGTGGCGCTCTTCGACAACTTCGTAGGACCCCGGTATCACGACCGCACGACCGGTTTCCGTCAGTTCGGTCTGGAAGTGTCCCTGCGGAATCAGCCAGGTTGCCACGAGCGCGGCGACCATCAGGAAGAACAGCAGGGCAAGGGTATTGGGGACGCGAAAGTTCATGCGCTGGTATCCGGGGCGGGAAGCAGCGGTGATTGTAAAGGGGTTGGCGCCGCAGAGCCAGAGCGCCTCTGATTAACCCTGCACTGAGGTAAGGAGCCTTTACGCAGCGCTTATCGTGCTGGATTCTCAAGCTCGCTGGCGCAATCGAGACAAAGAATGGTCGCAGGGTCGGCTTTCAGCCGGGCTTCGGCGATAAGCTCACCGCATTCAATACACTCGCCAAACTCATTTCGCTCGATACGGCCCAGCGCCGCCCTCAGGCGCTTCAACGTGGCAACGCGCCGCAATTCCACGGCCTGCGCCATGGCCTGGCCCTGCAATGCATCCATGCGCGTCAGCCGCCCCTGGCAGGACTGGTCCAGTTCGACAATATCGGTTGCCTTGCGGCTGGATTCGGCAATACCCTCGAGCTCGGCGATACGGTGCTCGATCAGTGCTTTGAAGTCGGTCATGGTTCATCCTCGCTGCCAGGATCCATCATACACACCCGGATTCGCCGGTGTCAGGGCGCAGGATTGAGGCGTCCCTTGATGTAAGCTTGACGTCTTCCCAGGCTCGAGGACCTGCCCGCCTTGGTCACACGAAAACGTGCACCGGCAAAGGAAATAGTTGGTTGGGCGATGTTCGACTTCGCCAACCAGGCCTATACCCTGCTCATCATCACGGTGGTCTTTGGCGATCTGTTCACCCGCGTCATCGTCGGCGATGGCCCGGATTACCGCCTCGGCAACCTGCTGTGGAGCGTTGCGCTGGCGATCAGCTACCTGCTGGTGGTCGTGGTCAACCCGGTCTGCGGGGCGATCATGGACTTTTCCCGCCAGCGCAAGCGCTTCCTGCTGATCAGTTACATGGCCACCGTCGTGACCACCGCTCTGCTGTGGGTGGTCGAGCCAGGCTGGATCGTGACCGCCATGGTGTTGATCATCCTGTCGAACTTCTTCTATGCCATCGGCGAGGCATTCATCGCCAGCTTTCTGCCCGGCCTGGGGCCGCGCAAGGAACTGGGCTGGATCTCCGGCCTGGGCTGGGGCCTGGGCTACATTGGCGGCCTGGTTTCGACCCTGTTCGCACTGGCTTTTCTGGGCGAGGTCAGTGCCGAGAATTACGACCGCATTCGGATGGTCGGGCCCTTCGCCGCCTTGTTCTTCCTGCTGGCCGCGATTCCGACCTTCATCTGGCTGAAGGAGCGCGGCCGGCGCCAGACGCTGCCCGCTGGCCAGACCCTGCTCGCCATGGGCTTCGGCCGCCTGCGCGACACCATGAGTCATCTCAGCCACTTTCGCGATCTGAAGAACCTGTTGATCTCGGTGTTTTTCCTGATGGCCGGCATCTACATCATCATCAGCTTTTCGTTCATCTACGGCTCGCAGGTGATTGGCTGGGATGAGCATGTCCGGGTCATGATGTTCGTCACCGTTCAGATCACCGCGGCCATCGGCGCACTGGGCTTCGGCTTCATCCAGAGTCGCATCGGCGCACGCCGCACCTACCTGATCACACTGGGCTTATGGCTGGCTGCGATCCTGGCCATCTGGCAGACGCCACTGTTGACCGAACTGGTCGGCCGCTTGTTCAACGTCGACTGGGAGGCACAGTACATCTTCCTCTTCGCAGGCACGCTGGCCGGGCTCAGTCTCGGATCGTCGCAGTCGGCGGGTCGTGCGCTGGTTGGTGTCCTGACACCAAACGGCAAGGCGGCGGAATTCTTCGGTTTCTGGGGCACGTCATCGAAGCTGGCCGCGGTTTTCGGTATCCTCGGACTCGGGCTGCTGCAGGCCTGGCTCGGACTGGCCTCCGCGATTCTGTTCTGCCTGGTGCTGTTTGCCCTGGCGATCATCACGGTGCTGCCGGTCAATGAGCAGCGCGGCGCCCAACAGGCCGATACCTGGCGCGAAAAAAGAGGTGATCAGTGAGATTGGTAACGCATACCTGTTCGAATACGGAAATAGTTTGTGCACTCGGGCGTGCAGACTGGCTGGTCGGTGTCGATGACCACTCGGACTATCCCGCGGAAGTTGTGGGCCAGCTTCCCCGCATCGGTCCGGATCTGGATGTCGATGTTGATCGAGTTACGGAATTGAAGCCTGACCTGGTGATCACTTCGCTGACCGTACCAGGCCATGAACGCTGCCTCGAACGCCTGCAGGCAGCCGGATTGCCGTGCCTTGTGACCGAGCCCCATTCGCTGGCCGACGTGGCCTCGGACATCCGCCGGATCGGGGTCGCCATTGACGCCATTGCGGCTGCCGAACAGTTGGCCGCCCGCTTTGATCAGGCACTGGCTCAGGATCGGCCGAATCGGCAGCCGGTTCCCGTGCTGGTTGAATGGTGGCCCAAGCCGGTCATCGTTCCCGGGCGCCGGTCCTGGGTCAATGAAATGCTTGAGCTGGCCGGGGCAATCAATCCCTGGGTCAACGAGGATGCCGAGAGCCTGGAGGTCGATACCGCGCGAGTTATTGAAGCGGCGCCCCAGGTCATCGTCATGAGTTGGTGCGGGGTCAAGGAAGACAAGTACCGTCCGCATATCGTCAGACGGCGACCGGGCTGGGAAGACGTCCCGGCTGTCCGTGACAACCGGATCGTCCCCATCAGCGAAGCCTGGCTGGGGCGGCCCGGCCCGCGGCTGCTGGCCGGGATCGAAAAACTCCGCTCAGCCACCCAGCCAGACTAGGTCCGAGGTCCGAGGTCCGAAGTCCGAAGTCCGAGGTCCGACCCGTCTTCCGTCTTCCGTCTTCCGTCTTCCGTCTCCCGACGCACCGACGCACCGACGCACCGACACACCGACACACCGACGCACCGACGCACCGACCACCGACAGACCTCCGGCCTCTCAATGCTGACAATGCCACCCATGCACATGTCCCATTTCGTGGAAATACTGCATCGTCGCCGGCTGCCAGGCATCGCCACCTTCGCGTTCGAAGAAGAAGGGCTTGCGCTCGACTCGGTGCGGTGCGACCTGGTTCATGGTGGCCGCATCGAACAGGCGGCCGTTGAGCATGGTGTAAGCCACGTTCTCACTGACCCGGATATCGTCAAGGACATCACCATCGATCACGAACAGGTCGGCCAGCTTGCCAGCCTCGATCGAACCGATGTCGGCATCCATGCCGAAATAGCGGGCGCCGTCGATGGTGGCCCCACGCAGGGCCTCCCACGGCGTGAAGCCACCCTGGACCATCATCCACATCTCCCAGTGGGCAGCGAGCCCCGGCATCTGGCCATGGGCGCCAATCACCACCGGCACACCCAACTGGTTCATCTGGTAGGCCGTCTCGGCCACG
>JBLRWT010000085.1:0-7351 GCA_047921095.1 Wenzhouxiangella sp.
TTCATATCCGCATCAGGGCGACCAGGAACGAATGCTGATCACCTTCGACATCCGGTTGCTGGCACCCGAGGTTGGCGGCAAGTAACGCCGGCTGTTGCCCAACCGCGCAGTCGTGTCTTGATACGCTGCACGCTCTTGCGTTATGGACTGATCATGCCCCGCTTTCAGACCGGCTCCGAATCGATGCGGAAGTCATGGCGCTTTGCGTAGGGCGCCAGGACCGGCAGCCAGGGTTCCAGGTGTGCGCGATAGCGCCGCCAGCGGTCGACGACCTCGGTGTAAATCGGACGGCTGACCTGGTGATAGCTCGGCGTGTTAATGCGGCCTCTGCTGCGCGCTTCGGCCGCTGTGTCCAGCACCCGTTCATCCCAGTCCAGCTCCAGTAAACCGAGCAGTGCGCGCGCCTGTGTTTCCGGGTCGGCGACCAGTTCCTCGTAGCGCACCGTGTGGACCCGCGGCCGCAGCAGTTCGGTGGATCTTTGCCAGATATCCATCACCAGCCGGTACAGGGATACCGTGCCCTCGATGTCGTCGGCCGGTGGCGGCATTTCAGACCAATGCCTGGTCCGGTCCACCCCCAGGTAGGCAGACATGTCCTCGAGCTCGCGGCGGTAAGGATTCGGGCCGGGACAGCGCATCTCCCAGCGTTCGCGCGCGGCCCGGTTGGTCGCGGTCGTTTTCTATCGCTGCGAGGGTGACGCGGATCTCGATGCTGTCGGGAGCGGCGTAGAGCGCCCGGCGACACGCTTCGGCGGCTTCGTCGAGCCTGCCGCGCCGCTTGAGCATGGCGGCCAGGTTGGTCCGGATCAGGGGCTGTTCGCCGAATTCAAGCGCCCGGTGAAAGGCGGCTTCAGCTTCGTCAAATCGATCAAGCTTACCGAGGGCGTTGCCGAGGTTGTTCCAGGCCGCTGCCGAGCGGGCATCCAGCCCGATCGCCTCGCGGTAGGCGGTCGCAGCCTCGTCGATGCGCCCCAGTCCTTCCAGGATCAGGCGGAGGTTGATCCTGAATCCGGCGTGCCGGGAATTCAGGCGTACGGCCCGGCGGCCAGCCGTGAGTGCCTCGTCCAGCCGCCCCTGGAGCTGCAGCGAGCGGGCCAGTTCACCCCAGGCCTCGGGCTGTTCCGGTTGTTGTTTGACAACCATCCGCAGGTCCTGCTCGGCCTGAACCGGCCGGTTGCCCGCCAGGAACAGGCTGGCGCGGGCAAACCCGGGGACTTTCTGTCGCTGCACAACGACCACTCCGACGAGGAAATCCGCCACGCCGCCTATGTGATCAACCTCGGCCGGGAGTGGAAGGACGATCACGGCGGCCTGCTTCAGTTTCTGGACGAACACGGTGATGTGATCGACACCATGGTGCCGCACTTCAACACCATCAGCCTGTTCCGCACGCCAACTTTGCACTGCGTCAGCCCGGTCGCCGCACATGCCACCGGCAGCAGATTGGCGATCACCGGCTGGTTGATGACCTGACGACCATGCAAGCACCGACTCGCCGGGCAGAACGCAGGAATATGACTTTTGACCCTTGCATTGCCCACCCAGGTTACGGCATTATAGTCAGGAACACTAAATCCAGAACCAGCCATGAATCCAGAAACATTCTCCATTCACCGTCTCGCCGTGATCGCTGCCACGCTGATTTTTCTCGCTGCGTGTGCCGGCCCCAATCCGCCGCCCAACCCGCGCCAGCTGCAAGTCAGCGAAGGCGTGAGAAATCTGCTCGAAAGCGATCAGTCCCTCACGCTTGCCGATCCGCGCATTCGCTGTGATAGCCGTCGGCAGATCGGTTCCAATTTCCCGACCAGAATCTGCATGCTGGAAGAAGAATACGAAATCGCGCGCGAGGACAGCCTGCGTGATGTATTTCGCTCCGACCAGGCGCGAGGCACCGGCATGGGCGCTTCAGGCGAAGGCTGATCATCTGAACGATTGGCGAAAGCCAATCAAGGCAAGCCGGGTCAGTCCTTTCATGGCGGGCCATAACGGGTCGCCGAAGGGTCGATCCGCGCGATGGCCGGGTGCCCCCCTGTCATTGCGCGGCACGAACACCAAGGTGTGAATGTCAAACTGGAGATGCCAATGAAGCACTATCTAAGCATTTTGACTACTGTGGGCCTGCTTGCCGGCTGTGCCGGGCCCAACCCGCCGCCAAGCGCATCAAGCGGGATGATCCTCAGTAAGGACGTCATCGCTCTGCTCGAGAGCGATGCAAGCCTGACTCTCGGAGACGAGCGAATCCACTGCGAGCGACGGCAGCCAATTGGCACCCGCTTCAGCCAGACAGTCTGCCAGACCAGGGAAGAACTTGACCAGCAACGCGAATGGAGCCTTCGTGATGCCTACGGGGCCGGCAGCACTCGCGTCGACTGATACGCCCGGCTGAATGATTTTGGACCCGCTGCCCGGCGGCGGGGACATTCGGCACCATCCCTGTCGCTGCCGCAGCGGTGACAAAGTTCGCTGCTTGCAACATTTTCGACCTCAAGCTATCGCCGCCGCGCGATGAGGGTGCGGCCCAGGAGTGAACCCCCGGGGTCACGCAACTCGCCGGATTCGATCCGCTCGAAGCCCGCCTCGCGCAGCCGGGTGGAAGGAAATGGACGGATCGAGTTCGGCAATCTCGGCCAGATCCAGGCCGAGAATCTGCCAGACAGCCTTGCGCTCAGCCGCCATGGAGGCAAACAGCCGCGCGATGGCACCATTGCAGGTGCCCAGATCGACAATCACCGCCGATGGGAGCAGACCATCTGCAATGCTGGGCCAGTAGCTGGCCACGGCATCGTCGTAGCGATGCTCGAATCGGCCTTCACCAAACGTGGTCTCGGCACCCTCGCGCCAGTATTCACTCCACTGTCAGGCGTTGTTGGGCCGTTCTGCGGCAACCGCCTCGGCCAGCACCGTGTGGCCACGGCCACGCGCGGCCTGCAGCAACATTCCTACGACCCGCCCGGTCGACGGTTCGCATAATTGTTTCCGGGTGATCAATTCCAGCCCGAATTCACTCAGCCACATCTTCAACTGGTCCACGCGTTCATTGGTAAGCGCGGCGCGCACTTGCGCCTCCAGCCGCTGCTGGTGGGCGAGAAGCTCCTCGTCACAGCGGGCCATGCGCTCCAGCATTTCCTCGACAGGATGCTGCTCGCGATGCTGATAAAGGTGGGCGAGATTGTGCAGAAACAAGCCAAGGTTCCCAACCGGTTGGGTTGGGGTGGAGCGTGCGATATCAAAACCCTCCGCCAGTCCGTGCTTGACACGAACAGCCTCGGCCAAGTGCCAGGTGCGCTGATGACTATTGGGGATATAGCAGCCATTTCTTTGCTGACGCTTGACCAGCGCGGAGATTCGTGCTGGCAGGCTCAGAGCGCGCAGCCGTCCGGCCCGTTCGGCCTCATCGGCGGCATCCCGGGCGATATCACCATCGCGCCAATGGCAGACCCATTGCAACCAGCCATCGGCGCGCAAAATTCGGCCCACTTCGCTGACAGTGCGTTGCAGGTCGCCGTACTCGACACCATATTGCGAAACCACGCCGTCGAACATGCCGGCGGCAAATGGCAGCGACTCGTTGCGGGTGCGCGGATGCCAGCGGAAACGAATACCGCCGGCCGGCTGTTGCTCAAGCATCGGGCGAATGCGGGCGCTGTCAACCCCATGAATTTCGACCGGGAATTGCCCGGGCGAAAGCAGCTCCGCAGCCAGTGCCGGCACCGCGCCATTGCCGGTGGCCAGGTCCAGCAGCCGGCAACCGGCCGGAAGGGTCGTAAACAACCGGCTCCAGGTCGATGCAATGACACCCTGGTAAAAGCCACGCTCATCGGCCTGACATGCCGCGCCGCGGCCGTCCTGCCAATAGCGGTCCCATGCCGAAGTTTGTTGTTCGTTCAACTCTGTCACGCGGTACTGCCCGTTTGGATCATTGGCGCCTTGCCGGTTTGGTACACCCTTGTATCCCGCACAGTTGCATTCCGGGAAGGCATCGTGCCCCGGGAGAAAGGTGCGGCGGTTGTCGCTTCCCGGGTACAGCCTTCCAGCCTGCCCCGGCTGCACAAACGTTCACCCCATGGCAAGGCCAGTTTGGTTGCAACTGATTGGCATTGTTCCATGAAAAAGGCCGCGGGGAGTCCCCGCGGCCTTTTTTTGTCACGCTTCCGATAAGAAGACGATCAGAAGTCGTGCGTCAGGCGCACGAACCAGGACCGGCCCAGCATGCGGAAGGTATCAACATCGGTATTGGCATTGAATGCGTTGGTAATGAACGGTGCTTGCTCATTGAAGACGTTGGTCAGACCAGCACTGACTCGGGTGTTCCACGGGGTTTGGTAATTACCCGTGAGATCCCAGTACTGGATGCGGCGGATCTTTTGATCGTTGTCAATATCCTTGGTTTCCGCCAGCCACTCCCAGTTGATGGACAGACCGAAGTCAGCATAGTTCCAGTCCAGGGTGGTAAAGCCGGACCAGTCCGGGAACACGCCTTCATTGATACCGTTTGCACCTTCGGTGAACTTGCCGGCCACGTCAATTGCATCGCCCGGCAGCACCGAACCCTTGCGCTCTTCGAGATAAGACCACAGCGAGCGGAAGCGGAACTGACCGAAACCGGTGCTCCAGTTATAGCCCACATCGAAATCGATCCCGCTGGCGGTCAACTTGCCGGAGTTGCGGGCCAGAGAAACGATGCGCTCTACTTCACCGCCGGGCTGCCGCTGGATCGAGCCGCAGAAGTCATCGTTGCCGAAGATGATGCACTGGTTCATCACGCTGACGGCCTGAACGACACCGATTGGATCATCCAGGTCGATGTCCCAATAGTCGACGGCGAGCTGGAAGCCGGGCAGGAAACCGGGCTCGTAGAAAAAGCCGAAGGTAATCGTTTCGCCTTCTTCCGGATCCAGGTCCGGGTTGCCGCCGACGCGGGCGCGCGGCTGCTCGTTGGTCTGGAAGAACCCGCCTTCGGGCACGCCGGTGGCGCGGCACTGGGCCTGCTGGGCCGGCGTCAACGTCGCGTACACGTTGGCATCCGGATTGGTGAGGATCCCGTTCGAGCAAGGATCCTGGAAGCTCGGGAAGCTATCGCCCTGCGGCGAGAACAGGTTGCCGATGGTCGGCTCGCGGAACACCTCGGAGTAGCTGCCGCGCAAGGTCAGACCATCAAACGGCTGCCAGCGGCTGTTGACCATGAACACCGTGTTGCTGCCAATGGTCGAAAAGTCGTCGTAGCGCACGCCACCGCCGACTTCCCAGAAGCGCGCGAACGGCAGGTCGGCCACCAGCGGGATGTTGATTTCGGCGAACACGGAGTTCACGTCGAAGTCACCCTGGGTCTTGCCGAAGGTGTTGCCGGTAACCGATTCGGTGGCCTTGCCGGAGTCCGGAATCGAATTGAGCTTCTCTTCACGATACTCGTAGCCGAAGGCCAGGCCGACCGCACCCGCGGGCAGATCAAACAGGTCACCCGCAACCGAGGCGCTGATCGTGGTCAGGGTGGAGTCGAAACGGTCGATCAGCTCGGCACCGGCAAAGTCCAGCATTTCCTGGGTGATGGTGCCGAAACCACCGAACACGTCCATCGGCACGCAGCCGGCAATCGGCGCGTCCGGCGTACCGCAAACCGCGTTGCCGGCCTCGTCGAAGAACGATGGGCCGATGGCCTGCAAGAAGTTCTGGCCGACAAACTGACCGAAGTCGGTGCCGGTCTCGTTGGTCCGGCCCCAATGGAACGAGGCTTCGTAGGTCCAGGTCGGCAGGACCTGCCCGAACTCGCCACGCACACCACCGGTAACGTTCGTCCGGACCACATCCTGCTCGAAGCGGCGCCGGCCTTCGGCCACGCGACGGCGGGCATCAGTCACATCTTCACCAAACGGGTTGAAGGCGTTGTTGGCCGGAACCCCGAAGCCGCCGGCTTCAAGCGGAACGCCCGGGTCGAAGATGCCGATGAACAGCGGCGTCGGCGCCAGTTCCTGCTCCGAGCGGCGGTTCGACCAGCGCAGCTCCATGAAACCGTTCATCCTGAAGCCGTTGTTTAGATCAAACAGGTCGTAGTTGCCCTCGGCAAACGCACTGGTACGAGTAAACGGCTGCTGGATGAAGTTGACCGGGGCAAAATTGTAGTTGTCTGTCGCACCATCGAATGGGCGAATTTCCCCAGTATTCAGGTCACGCGTAAAGAATGTTGACGAGCCGCGAGGGATGAAAAAACCTCCAAGGCTCGAGGAACTGCCGCCTGCGGTGTTACAGAACGGGTTCCCTGTTGCTGGATTGATTGCAGACAAACAATCCGGGAATGGCACCGCCAGCGTATTACCACCAACCACCCGCTGGAACTGGTCGCCCTTGATGTTGCCCTGGAAGACCGGATCCTGCTTGCTGCGCTCGGCACCGAGGATGAAAGAACCTTTTTCGCTAACATCACCGATTACCGCAGAGAACCGGCCCAAGTTGCCGTCACTGCCCGCCCATTCCGGGCGAAGGTCCTTCGCCGGGTTGCGAACGGTCTCGGTGGATGCACCGTACTGCACCTGAACCTGGGCACCCTGGAAGTCGCTGCGGGTGATGATGTTGACCACACCGGCCACCGCATCCGCTCCGTAAATGGCCGAGGCACCCTCTTTCAGCACTTCGATCCGCTCAACCAGCGCGATCGGCATGGTCGAGAAGTCACCAACGCCATTGGCGCGGCGGCCGTTGATCAGCACAAGCGTCCGTGCGCCACCCATGCCGCGCAGGCTGGTCGTGCTGGCGCCGTTGCCGCCGTTGTTGGTGGCGGTGGACAATGGCGAGCCGGTAACTGCAGGCAACTGGCGCAACACATCCCCGATGTCGGTGAAACCAATGCGCTCGATATCGACACGCGTAATCACATTGACCGGGTTGGCGCTTTCGGCCTCGACTCGGGCCAAGCGTGAACCGGTGACTTGCAATCTGTCCAGCGCAGCATCTTCGTCTGATGGTGGTTCCTGGGCACTGACCGGCATAGCGGCCATCGCCAGACCGGTAATCGCGCCCGCGCCGAGCGCGAGTCGAATTGCCGAAGCTAGTGGATTTCGAATCTCTTCCATGGAAAAACTCCTGAAAATTAGGTTTTAGTAGTACTCGAAACGGAGGCTGCCAAAATTGCAAGAGCGAGCTCCCGATCCGGCGGAATACGTGCATGGAAACCGATCGATCATCCGCATTCCACCCGGACCTGTCTGCGGATGGTAGCACCAACAGGACCAATTGCAAAGGTTTTGTTAAGACGACGTGAACATTTCAGGGAACGGTCAATATTCCTGCGAATGATTTTCGTTCCGTTTCAGTCCGGGGATTCATGCAATCACCGGTGTAAGTATTGGCACTTTGTAGG
>JBLRWT010000086.1:0-7288 GCA_047921095.1 Wenzhouxiangella sp.
CGCGGTGCCCGATGACGACGCCGAACGGGTGGTCGAAACCATCGTCGAAACCGCTGCCTCGGGCCGGATCGGCGATGGCAAGATTTTCGTCACCAGCATCGAGCGGTCAGTCAGAATCCGCACCGGTGAGGAAGGCGACGACGCGCTTTGAACTGCAGCCGGAGATTTGCCTCGGTGGCCACCACCCCTTCAGATATGCGACGATAAAAGGCTACCTGATGACGAAACACTCCCGATGAAAAGGACTGTATTGGCGGTTTTGACCGCGATGATCTCTTTGCTGCTACTTGCTGCCTGCCAGCAGGATGATGTGCCGGAACCAATGACGCCGGCCCCCGATATGCGTGTCGAAGTCGGGACCGACCCCCACAGCTTCGCAGAATACGAAAAGGTCCATATCACCCACATGCAACTGGATCTCGATGCCGACATGGCGCGCCAGATCCTGTCCGGCCATGTGTTGCTGGATCTGGACCGCCCGGATCCGGCCTTGTTGCGCCTGGTGCTCGATACCCGTGACCTTGATATTCATGATGTCAACGCGGTCGATCCGGACGGTGACTACCTGCCGGTCTCCTGGCGTCTCGGCGAGGACCATGACCACCTGGGTCGCCCGCTGGTGATTCTGCTGCCACAGGGTATCGCCCGGGTCCGCATCGACTACTCGAGCCGGCCCGAAGCGTTCGGCCTGCAATGGCTGGCGCCGGAACAGACTTCATCGGGCAAGCCGTTCATGTTCTCCCAGAGTCAGCCGCATTACGCCCGCACCTGGGTACCGCTGCAGGATACGCCAGCCGTGCGCTACACCTTCGACGCGACCATTCGCGGTCCGCGCGACCTGCTGGTCGTGATGGGCGCCGATGGCAATCGGGCCGAACGGACGGCGAGCGGCGAATACCATTTCCATATGCCCGAAGCCATCCCCTCGTACTTGATGGCCATCGCCATTGGCGACCTGGAGTTCGCCGAGATCGGGCCGCGTTCCGGCGTGTTCGCCGAGCCTCAGTGGATCGGGCCGGCAGCCGAAGAATTCGATGTCCTTGAAAAGATGATCGACATCGGCGAAAACCTTTACGGTCCTTACCGCTGGGGGCGCTACGACTTGCTGGTGCTGCCGCCGAGTTTTCCGTTCGGCGGCATGGAGAATCCACGCCTCAGTTACGTCACGCCAACCATCATCGCCGGTGATGGCAGCCTGCTGGCACTGGTGGCGCACGAACTGGCCCACTCCTGGTCGGGCAACCTGGTGACCAACGCCGCCTGGCGTGATCTGTGGCTGAACGAAGGTTTCACGGTTTACTTCGAAGCCCGCATCATGGAAGCGCTGTATGGTCCGGAAATCCGCGACATGCTGGCCAAGCTGGCCTGGGACGGCTTGCTGGAGATGCTGGAGCAGGTCGACATGGCCGACCGCCAGCTGGTTCGTGATTTGAGCGATCGCGATCCGGAACAGGCGTTCATGCGCGTGCCCTATGACATGGGTCGTTTCTTCCTCGACTGGCTGGAGCATCGTTTTGGCCGGGAAACCTTCGATACCTTCCTGCGCGAGTATTTCGACCATTTCGCTTTCGAATCCATCACCACCGAGGATTTCCACGACTATGCGCGTGAAAACCTGGTCGAGGCCCACCCGGGGCGGGCGACGATGGCCGAGATCGACGAATGGCTGTATGAGCCTGGTCTGCCGGAGACGGCACTGGCGATCAAGCCGGAATCCGATGCCTTCGAGCAGGTCGATCAATGGCGCGAGCGTCTTGAACGCACTGAAGTCGAGCTGGATGAATTGCCTGCCGAGGACTGGTCGGTGCACGAATGGCGCCACTTCCTCATCGGCCTCGAAGGGGCACTGGATGCCGACAAGATGGCCGCGATGGACGAGGAGTTCAGCCTCGTGGAGGAGCAGAATTACGAGATTCTGTTTCTGTGGTTGATGCGCTCCATTGAAGCTGAATACGCGCCCGGCATCGAGCGCCTGGAGCAGTTTTTGCTGGAAGTTGGACGCAACAAGTTCACCCGACCGCTATACAGTGCCCTGGCCGACAGCGACTGGGGGCATGAATGGGCGGTGGAGGTTTACGAACGTGCCCGCCCGGCCTACCATCCGTTGACCCGCCAGGCCGCCGAGCGGGCGTTGGGGATTGAGTAAAAAAGAAGGCTCAAGGTACAAGGCTCAAGGTACAAGGTTTTTCCAAGGTTTTCCTTGTGCCTTGCTCCTTGGTTTATAATAGGACTAATTCAATCCTGTATTAATCGGTCGCCGGGTTCGCCATGTTCAGTAATTCTTATACGCCGGTCACGTTCGAGCGCGATTGCGAGGTCGTGATGGTGCCCGAGGGTGCCGAAGTCGAACTGCCTGCGGGTACGACCGGCTACATCACCCAGTCATTGGGTGGCAGTTTCACCGTGTACGTCGACGGGCGCTTGTTCAGGCTGGCTGGCGATGACGCTGACGCCATCGGCCGCGAGATGCCGCCGCGGCCACAGTTGCCGGAAAACGCCACCGACCAGGATGTGGAAGAGCTGGTCTGGCAGCAGATGCGCACCATTTACGACCCGGAAATCCCGATCAACATCGTCGAACTTGGCCTGATCTACGAATGCAACCTGAGCCGGGCTGCCGACGATCAGCGCCACGTCGACATCGCCATGACCCTGACCGCGCCCGGTTGCGGCATGGGTGAGGTGCTGGTCGCCGACGTGCGAGATCGCCTGAAGCTCATCCCCACCATCGACCAGGTCAACGTCGCCCTGGTCTTCGACCCGCCCTGGAATCAGAGCATGATGAGCGAGGCGGCGCGGCTGGAGACGGGGATGTTTTGAGGGGCGGAGATCGGTGCGTCGGTGCGTCGGTGGTCGGTGGTCGTGCGTCGGTGCGTCGGTGCGTCGGTGCGTCGGGTCGGGGTTGCATCCCCGACGGCCAAAAGCTTGGCTCATGGAAAGCCAGGCTACAGGTTGGTGGTTGGAAGAGACGGAAGACGGAAACCGGAAACCGGAAACCAGGCAGGCTCTGCCTTGAGCCTTTGAGCCTTTGAGCCTTTGAGCCTTGAGCCTTCAGCCTTTAGCGACCTCAGACCTTAGACCCCAAGCCCAGCCAGCACCATGCCAATCCGACCCATGTTCCGGATACGTCAGCAGACCGGTGTCGATGAATTCAATATCGACCGTGGGGGACATGCGCGGAACGATGCTTGGTCTGGCGGTTCCTGCCTTCGACCCGCACCTGACCTTCAACAAATTTAGGTGGAACCGCCCGCGTTCAGAGTTCATGTCCCTGGAAGTAAATAATCGCCGGGTGCCTCGAGCTGTGAGATTTTATAGCAGCTTGACGTGGCAAGCCTCAGCAGGCTAGCATGCTGTGGAGAGTTTTTGCTAGCAATTACTAACAGTTTTGGCGCTGGCCTTGACACGGAATATATAACCATGAATGTTCGCTCGGTATTGGTCGGCGTATCGTTTGCTTTTATTTCCTTGGGGGGGGTATGTTCAGAATTTAAATCAACTCTGGATCCTTTATTAGCGCAGACGCTTGCAGAAGGTGGTGCCCGACTGATCATATCCAAGTATGATGAAGGTGGGTCCATCCGTTTGAGCGATCCAAACGTAGCTGAAGCGATGGTCAGTCGAGCCACGGCGGAAGGAAGCATTTATTTAATCGTCGGCCTCCAAGGCGATCCAGTGCTTGATTCTCCCCACTTGGCTGCTAGAATGGAAAATTCAGCGCGACAATCAATGGTGATGGATGTCGTCGACGAATTTCTACATGATGTACATGACTACGTCCTGAGCGAATATCCTAGTGCTGTTAATCGCTACCGTTTCATCCCCTATGTTAGGATGCGACTGGACTCACAGGGAGTCAAGGCGGTCCTAGCACATCCTCTGGTTCGTTCCGTAAGTACTGAAGGTAAGGGTCCCCCCTTGCTCAATGCTTCAATACCGTTTATTGGGGCAGATATCGTGCATGGTCAAAATATCGTTGGTTCAGGCTACGTCGTTTCTATCATAGACACCGGCGTTTATAGCGCCCACGAAATGCTCGGGACGTCGAAGATCGTAGAGCAGGCCTGTTTTTCCACACCTGTAAACAACCAAGATACCTGTTCTGGGTCCGGGGACGGTGAGCCGTGCGAATCAAGAGCCGGAGGTAGTTGCGTGCCCTTTCACGGCACTCACGTTGCTGGGATTGCTGCCGGATCCAATGTGTCCGCGTGTGTCGGTGGTACAAGCTGCACCATCCTCGACGATACCCTTCAGGGAGTTGCAAAATCGGCAGGAATTATATCAATCAACGCGATTTCAATTGATGACAGTACTGCGGATTCATATTTATTCAGAGAGGGTGACGTGATCGATGCGCTTAATGAAGTCTACGCGCATCGCGGCACCTATGATATTGCTTCTGTAAATATGAGCTTTCTGCTCAGCGTAGATTTTGGCGATTGGGTGGGGGAGGAAGCGTGTGATTCCGACTGGCCTGGTGTGGCCGCAGCAGTGAATGCGTTACATGCCAGTGGCATCGCAGTTGTCGCGGCCGCTGGAAACTGCGGCAGTGATGAAATTCAGGGATGTGGTTCCGGTGCGCCAAAATTAATTGCCCCACCTGCTTGCATCGCAAATGTGATTAGTGTGAGTGCGGTGCGCAGAGATCTGGACTCGCATGCAAGTTACGCGAACGTAGCCGATATATTGGATCTATTGGCTCCTGCAGGTAATTCTAATTTGAGTTCGGTCCCGTGCGCAGAATGGACAGATGGTGTTTGGTCAGCCTCTCATCAATGGCCGACCAATTGCCAGGATGATTACCATCGTGGAATTGGCACTTCGAGTGCAGCGCCTCATGTTACGGGTGCTATTGCCCTTTTGCGTGACGAATACGGAACCGCGGCAACTCCAAGCGCTATGCTGGATTTGCTTAAGAAGACAGGTTCAACAGTTAACCTGACGCAAGGTGGATCAAATTTCAGCTTTCCGCGCATTGATCTGGATTCCGCGCTTTCGCCTCCTCCTGCTCCTAGCTCCCCTAGATTTTTTACCTTATTTCACGAATGTTTGAATTTATACAATCTCATTTGGTCGGCGCCGCAAAACGGAACGGTTACTGAATACCAAGTCGAGGGTTCGCATAGCGGAACATTTGATTCTTCCTGGCGTGAGTGGTTTGGCACCGAGACCGCGATTCTGGTTAATGTCCATGCTACAACTTGGTTTCGCGTCCGTGCTTGTAATACGGTTTCGTGTAGCGGTTGGGAGGTTGCCTACGGTTCAGCTTCTCCCACAATTCAACCCTGTCAGTAAGGAAGACTCCGAATGAACGAAAATCTTTTCAGAATCAGAATGAAGGTCTGGCGATATGCCGCGCTAGCCAGCTTTTTGTTGGCAGCAACATTGTTCACTTCCCCATTGTGGGCTGGAATCATTTCCGCTCAAGTTGACCAAGACGGGATAGTAAGTCCGGATGGGCGGGTGTACTTGTCGATCATAGGTACACGGAATACGCTGACCACTGAATCTGGGCCGGTCTGGGTCGAGGAAGTCCGACAGGAAGGCGATCAAGTAGACATCGTCCTGAAATCAATTCCCGGCGTTCCACCGCCAGGGCCTGTGCCGGCGCCGACTCCAGAATGGTTCCTTTCCGTTGTTCTAGACAATCTTCCGCCGGGAAATTTCAGCGGTCGTTTTCTGGCGATACCACCGGAAGGCGATGAATCGGATGCCATTGACGTTGGCGAGTTTTCCTTTGAAGTTTCCGAATTTCCACAGCATCGCGCGCCTCTACCGGTGGCAGTCTGGCCGGCAACGCCAACCGTCTTCGATCAGGTGTGGCTGCTCGTTGAGCCAGTGAATACGTGTGCTGACATGGCAGCTCGCCTGGTATCGGGTACGAGTAGTGGCATAGTCATCGACGAAGTGGTCCAGCCTTGCCAGGAAAACGACGTCCCACGGCTGAGCGCGTTGCCGCTGGATGGTGTTGAGAATGGAGTGTTCACTCGAGGCATCCGCTACCAAATCGATGGGGAGATCAGCAACCGGGCACCTCTGAGATTCGAAGTGCGCGACGCGTTGACTGCGCGTCTCACTGGATCCTGGTACAACCCGGATGAGTCCGGGCATGGCCTCTCGATCGAAATTCTGGATGCCGAAATGGTGCTGGCCTATTGGTTTACCTTCGATGCCGTCGGCGATCCGGCCTGGGTCGTCGCAGTCGGCGATTACGTCGGCGATGGCCTGGCCGAGATGGACGGCTGGTTCGCCAAGGGCGGTACGTTCCCGCCATCTTTCGATCCTGAGCTTGTTGAAGTGGTTTCCTGGGGTGGTCTTGAAATCGAGTTTCACTCCTGCACCGAGGCGACCCTGCGCTGGCAGGCGACCGTCTCGGGGTTCGGTTCCGGAGAAATGCCCCTGCAACGGTTCACCCGCCAGGCGGAATTCACCTGCACCGACCCACCGCCTGAGTCACTGCTCATTCCTGACTGGTTCAGGAACACGGATTTCTACTTTCGCTTCGAAGAAGGCAGCTAGATTCGCATCTCCCGCCTCCCGTCTCCCGACGCGCAGACGCACCGACGCACCGACGCACCGACGCACAGACGCACCGACCTCCGACCACTGACCTCCGACCTCAGACCCCTATCCCCGCCAACACCTCAAGCACATCACGTCCGTACTTCTCCAGCTTGTGCTTGCCGACGCCGGTGATGTCGGCGAGTTCTTCCAGGGTCTCGGGTTGGGCTTCGAGGATGGCGGCGAGGGTGGCGTCGTGGAAGATGACGTAGGGGGGAACATTTTCTTCCTGGGCGGTGAGCAGGCGCCATTCGCGCAAGGCTTGCCAACCGGGTGATTCGATATCGACATTGACCCGGGCCCGGCTCTTGCTTTTCTGACGCCGTCCTTCGGGTACGCTGTCGCGGCGCAGCATCAAGACATGTTCCCCCTTCAGTAGCGGCCGACACTCGGGGCCGAGTTGCAGACCGCCGTGGCCTTCCGGGTCAGGCTGCAGATGGCCCAGGGCCAATAGCTGTCGCAGGACCGAGTGCCAGGTTTTCTTGTCGATGTCCCGGCCGATGCCGAAGGTGCTCTGCTTGTCATGGCCGAAGTTCGCGATTCGGTCGCTGTCCTTGCCCATCAGCACATCGATCACATGCCCGGCGCCAAAGCGCTCGCCGCTGCGGTAGGCACAGGACAGGGCCATGCGGGCGGCTTCGGTGGCGTCCCAGGTTTCGGGGGGTTCCAGGCAGTTGTCGCAATTGCCGCACCGGCCCGGATGGGCCTCGTCGAAATAATTGAGCAG
>JBLRWT010000087.1:0-7287 GCA_047921095.1 Wenzhouxiangella sp.
GCCGCGCTGCGCGTCAGCGGCCCGCCGTGATTCGGTAAACACCTTCATGCCGTCGGCCACCGGGGTGGCGCAGGCCGGCAAGGGCTTGGGCGCTTTTTCGACGTCGACCAGGCACATGCGGCAGTTGGCCGCGATCGACAGCTTGCTGTGATAGCAGAAGCGTGGGATATCGATGCCCAGGCGATCAGAAGCCTCGATGATCATCGAGCCCTTGGGCGCCTGGACTTCGCGGCCATCGATCTCGAGCGTGACCTGGTCGATCTGTGGTTTCACTTCGCTCACGCCGCCGCTCCCATTTTCTCGGCAACAATCGAGCGACCGTGTTGCACGTAATATTCAAACTCATGACGATAGTGGCGCAGGAAACCCTGCACCGGCCACGCCGCCGCCTCCCCGAAAGCACAGATGGTATGGCCTTCGATCTGGCCGGCGGCCGAGGACAGCAGATCGATGTCTTCCATCCGCGCCTTGCCGGCCATGATGCGCTGGAGAACGCGATACATCCAGCCGGTACCTTCGCGACAGGGCGTGCACTGGCCGCAGGATTCGGCGTAGTAGAAGCGGGCGATCCGGGTACAGGCCGCCACCATGCAGGTGGTCTCGTCCATGACGATCACGGCACCCGAGCCCAGGCCAGAACCGGCTTTCTGGATGGCGTCGTAATCCATGGTCAGTTCCATCATCACCTCGGCCGGCAGGACCGGCATCGAGGAGCCACCCGGGATCACGCCTTTCAGCGCCTTGCCATTCTTCATGCCACCGGCCATCTCCAGCAGGTCGGCAAAGCCGGTGCCCAGCGGAATTTCAAAGTTGCCCGGCTTGTTGACATGGCCGGAGACGGAAAACACCTTCGGCCCGCCGTTGTTCGGCTTGCCGATCTCCAGGAACCAGTCGGCGCCGTTGCGCATGATGGCCGGGACGGAAGCAAGGGTTTCGGTATTGTTGATGGTCGTCGGCTTGCCGTAGATACCGAAATTGGCCGGAAACGGCGGCTTGAACCGCGGCATGCCCTTCTTGCCTTCCAGCGACTCCATCAGCGCGGTTTCCTCACCGCAGATGTAGGCGCCGGCGCCGAGTACGTTGTACATGTCGAAGTCGATGCCCGAGCCCATGATGTCGCGGCCGATGTAGCCGGCCTCGTAGGCTTCCTTGACCGCCTGCTCGATGCGCTCGAAAGGCTCGTGATGGAATTCGCCACGCAGGTAGTTGTAGCCGATCGTCGCACCCATCGAATAGGCGCCGATGGCCATGCCCTCGACCAGCGCGTGCGGATTGAAGCGCAGAATGTCACGGTCGTGGCAGGTGCCGGGCTCGGACTCGTCCGAGTTGCAAAGCAGGTATTTCTGCACCGGCGCCGAGCGCGGCATGAACGACCACTTCAAGCCCGTCGGGAAGCCGGCGCCGCCGCGACCGCGCAGGGCCGATTTCTTGACCGTCTCGATCACCTCTTCCTGCGAGGTCTTTTCGCGCACGATCTTTTCCCAGGCCTGGTAGCCGCCATGCTTTCTGTAAGCCTCCAGCGACCAGCACTCCGGCTCGTCAAGGTGAGTGAAGACGACGTTGTGATCAGCCATGGGACGGGCCTCCGTGAGGGAGACGGGAGAGGGGAGACGGGAGAGGGTAAGTCATCATTTCAGACCGTCCAGGATCTCGTCGATCTTTTCAGGCGTCAGGTTCTCGTGGTAGTGGCCGTCGACCACCATCATCGGGGCGCCGACGCAGGCGGCCAGGCATTCTTCTTCGATCTTGAGAAACACGCGGCCGTCTTCGGTCGTCTGGCCCATCTTGATGCCAAGCTTGTTCTCGACATGCTCGACCACCTTGTCGGCGCCGCACAGCATGCAGGAGATGTTGGTGCAGACCGAAATCGAGTGGCGACCGACCTTGGTGGTCTCCAGCATGGAGTAGAAGGTGGCGACCTCGTAAACCCAGACCGGCGGCACCTGCAGGTAGTCGGAAACCGCATCCATCATGTCGGCACTCAGCCAACCTTCATTCTGGTGCTGGGCGGCAACCAACGCCTGGATGATGGCCGAGCGCCGGCCTTCCAGACCTTCGGGAAACTTGGTCAGCCAATGATCAATCGTGGCGCGAGACTCGGCGCTGAGCAGTTCAGCTTTTCCCTTGGCCGGTGATTCGTGGGGCTGCATCATCGGTCGATTTCTCCGAAAACGATATCCTGGGTGGCGATCAATGCGGCGATGTCGGCCAGCATGTGGCCCTTGGCCATTTCGTGCATGGCCGACAGGTGGGCAAAACCGGGCGCGCGCAGGTGAACGCGAAACGGCTTGTTGGCGCCATCGGATACCAGGTAACAGGCAAACTCGCCCTTGGGCGCCTCGATGGCTGCGTAGGTTTCGCCTTCGGGTACGCAGTAGCCTTCGGTAAACAGCTTGAAGTGATGGATCAGGGCTTCCATGTCCTCTTTCATCTCTTCGCGCCCCGGTGGGGCGACCTTGAAGTTTCGCAGCATGACCTCGCCCGGGTTGACCCGCAGCCAGGCGATGCACTGCTCGATGATGCGCGCCGACTGGCGCATCTCTTCAATGCGCACCAGGTAGCGGTCGTAGCAATCGCCATTGGCGCCAACCGGGATATCGAAGTCCATTTCGCGATACTTCGCGTAAGGCTGCTTCTTGCGCAGGTCCCATTCAACGCCGCTGCCGCGCAGCATCGGACCGGTAAAGCCCAATTGCAACGCCCGCTCGGGCGAGACCGCGCCGATGCCGACGGTACGCTGCTTCCAGATGCGGTTGTCGGTCAGCAGCGACTCGTAGTCGTCAACCCGGTCGTAAAAATCCTTGGTGAACAGCTCGAGATAATCGAGCAACGAGCCTTCGCGCCAGCGGTTCATGCGCTCCAGGTCCTTGCCCTTGCGCCAGCGTGTCTCGGCCACCTTGGGCATGAACTCGGGCAGATCACGATACACGCCGCCGGGGCGGTAGTAAGTGGCGTGCATGCGCGCACCCGAGACCGCCTCGTAGGTGTCCATCAGGTTTTCCCGTTCGCGGAAGGCGTAGAGGAAAACGGTCATGGCGCCCAGGTCGAGCGCGTTGGAGCCAAGCCACATCAAATGGTTGAGGACGCGGGTGACTTCATCGAACAGCGTACGGATGTACTGGGCCCGCTCCGGCGCTTCGACGCCAAGCAGCTTTTCGATCGCCAGCACGTAGGCGTGCTCGTTGCACATCATCGAGACATAGTCGAGCCGGTCCATGTAACCGATCGACTGGTTGTAGGGCTTGGATTCGGCGAGCTTCTCGGTGGCCCGATGCAGCAGGCCAACGTGCGGGTCGGCCCGTTCAACGGTTTCGCCGTTGAGCTCCAGGATCAGGCGAAGAACGCCGTGGGCAGCCGGATGCTGCGGCCCGAAGTTCATCGTGTAATTGCGAATCTCGCTCATGTGGCTTCCCGCCCGTCCAGTTTCTCGTCGACGTATCGGCTGTCGCCGCGGATCACCCGGGGCACCAGCACGCGCGGCTCGATCTCGACCGGCACGTAAACGACCCGCTTCTTGTCCTCGTCGTAGAGCACCGTGACATTGCCGATCAGCGGGAAGTCCTTGCGGAACGGGTGACCGATAAAACCGTAGTCGGTCATGATCCGACGGAGATCCGGGTGACCCTCGAAGATCATCCCGAACAGATCGAAGGCTTCGCGCTCGTACCAGTTGACCGAATTCCAGACATCGATCAGCGACGGCAGCACCGGCAGTTCGTCGTCGGGGCTGTAGCAGCGCAGGCGCAAGCGCCGGTTGTGCTTCAGTGAAAGGAGGTGGACAACGACGGCGAAGCGATTGGGAATCGAGCTGGCTTCCGGCCGTTCCTCCCAGGAAAATCGGCCGGGGCCAAGCGCGTCGACACCGCGCGAAAAGCCGGAATCGGTCGCCTCGGTCGTTTCCCACTCATCGTCGCCGTAGCCGAGATAATCGATGCCACACAAGTCGACCAGTTGCTCGAAATGAAGCCGGGGCTCGTCGCGCAGCTGGTAAGCCACATCCAGCCAGTGCTCGGCCTTGATCACGGCGGTCAACTGGCCGCGATGCTCGGAAAGGTTGTCCACCTTGCTGCCCAGCACATCATCCAGCGCTTCAACCAGCGCCTGGTTTTTCGCGCTGAAGGCGCTCATGAGCGGGCAATCGTGTTGGTGCGGCGGATCTTCTTCTGCAGCTGGAGAATGCCGTAGACCAGGGCCTCAGCCGTCGGCGGGCAGCCCGGCACGTAAATATCGACCGGAACGATCCGGTCACAGCCGCGCGTCACGGCATAGGAATAATGGTAATAGCCACCGCCGTTGGCGCACGAGCCCATGGAAATCACCCACTTGGGATCGGGCATCTGGTCGTAGACCTTGCGGAACGCCGGCGCCATCTTGTTGCACAGCGTACCGGCCACGATCATCACGTCGGACTGGCGCGGACTGGGGCGGAAAATGACGCCGAATCGGTCAATGTCGTAACGAGAAGCGGCCGAATGCATCATTTCTACCGCACAACAGGCCAGGCCAAAGGTCATCGGCCACATCGATCCGGTCCGCGCCCAGTTGATCAGGGCATCGGCACTGGTGGTGACAAACCCGCGCTCGAGCAAGGGATTGTCGCCGCCGGGGCGGAGGATGTCATCCACTTCGCCTTCGACGAGCGGATTGTGGAGAATATCGCTTACTCCCATTCCAGCGCACCTTTTTTCCATTCATAGATAAAGCCGATCACCAGGATGAGGAGGAAAACCCCCATGGCAATCAGCCCGGTCATACCGATTTCATCCAGGACGACCGCCCAGGGAAACAGGAAGGCGATCTCGAGATCGAAAATGATGAACAGGATCGCGACCAGGTAGAAACGCACGTCGAACTGCATGCGTGAGTCCTCGAACGCCTCGAAACCACACTCGTAGGCCGAGTTCTTCTCGCTCGACGGGTTGCGCGGCCCGAGGATGCCGCCAACGAGCAACAGGACGATGCCCATGCCCGTCGCGACACCGACGAAAATAAGGATTGGAAAGTATTCTGCCAGCATGCTCTCGTCCGTTTCCTCTTCGCGGAATCCGGGCCGGATCGGGGTCCGGACGTTACCGGGGCCCCTGCCTGTACCGAATTCCCTGTATATGGTGCCGAAGGCCGGACTCGAACCGGCACGGCTTTCGCCACTGCCCCCTCAAGACAGCGTGTCTACCAATTCCACCACTTCGGCAATGCTAAAACAGCTTTCGCTAAGCCCTTGTGACCGCTCAGCTCTGCGGCGGCTCCGGGATGAATTCGTCTTCCTCTTCCTCGACCGGCACGACCAGGAAATCATCATCCTGCTCGACCTCGGTCGGAATGGTCTGGATGCCGCCGGCCACGCCGAGGTCATCTGGCGATGGAGCGACCATCCCGGAGCGCGCGATCAGTACTGCCATCGACAGGCTGATGGCGAAAAAGGCCACGCCCAGCCAGGAAGTGGCGCGGGTCAGGAAACTGGCAGAACCGCGGGAACCGAATACGGTCCCGGAGGCGCCGGCGCCGAAGGCCGCACCCATGGTCGCACCCGGACCGCGCTGCACCAGGATAATGGCGATCAGCGAAGCGGCCAGCACGACGTGAAAAACGATCAAGACTGTATAAAGCATTGTCTTCCAGCAACAAATTCAAAAAATCTCAGGCCGCCTGATAGATGGCCATGAAGGATTCCGCGCTCAGCGATGCGCCGCCAATCAGGCCGCCATCGATGTCCTCGCGGGCAAACAGATCCGCGGCATTGTCGGCTTTCACGCTGCCGCCATACAATATTCGAATCCGGCTGCCTATTATATCATCGTGAGCGCTCAGCTGCGCCCTGATTGATGCATGAACTGCCTGGGCCTGTTCCGGGCTGGCCGTGCGCCCCGTCCCGATTGCCCAGACCGGCTCATAGGCGACAATGGCGCGACTGAATGCACCGATGCCGGCCAGGTTCAGCACCGCGTCGAGCTGGCGCGCAACCACCTCGGTCGTTTGTTCGGCTTCCCGTTCTTCCAGCGATTCGCCCACGCACAGAATGGGCTGCAGCCCGGCTTTCTGGGCGGCGACGAACTTGGCGGCCACCAGCTCGTCCGATTCAGCAAAAAGGTTGCGGCGCTCCGAGTGCCCGACCAGCACATAGCCGCAACCCCACTCGCTCAGCATGTCGCCAGCCACTTCGCCGGTGTAGGCGCCGGACTCATGTTCACTCAGATCCTGCCCACCGAGCAGCACCGGCGTATTGTCGGTCAGCGACTGGACCAGCGGCAGATAGGGAAAGGGTGGCAGCACCAGCACCTCGGCGTTGCGTACCGAATCCAGGCGACCAAGAATGCCGGCAATCAGTTCGCGCACCATCGGTTTGCTGGCATTCATTTTCCAGTTACCGGCGATCAGTTTGGTCCGCATTGGGCAACTCCCGCGCTGGTTCAAACCGGGTAGGATAAGAGCCTGTCTATCCCGACGCAAGAAAAACCGATGAGCGATGAAAGAAACGACAGCGACACCCTGAAGGACGGTAACCAGGAGACTGCTGGCAACGTCCCCCGCCGAGCCGGCGAAAACAGCAGGCCGCTGGCCCTGGTGACTGGCGCGTCCGCGGGTATCGGAGCCGAGTTTGCCCGCCAGCTTGCCGCCGCCGGCTATGATCTTGTCCTGACCGCACGTCGTCGCGAGCGCCTCGATGAACTGGCTGAAAAACTGCGCGACGAGCACGGCTCAGAATGCCTGGTCGTTCCCGCCGACCTGACCGACCCCGAGGCCCCACGACAACTCTGCGAGGCGATCGAACAGGCCGGCCGGACCGTCACGCTGCTGGTCAACAACGCCGGTTACGCTGTCCCGGGCCATTACAATCATGCCAGTTGGGAACAGCAGGCAGCCTTTCTGCAGATCATGGTCACGGCTGTCGCCGAACTCAGCCATCGCCTGCTTCCCGGCATGCGTCAAACCGGCTATGGCGGCATCATCAATGTCGCCTCCCTGGCCGGGATCGTGGCCGGCTCATCGGGCCATACGCTGTATGGTGCGGTCAAGTCCTTCATGATCGGCCTGTCCGAATCACTGGCCATGGAAAACCGCAGCGCCGGCCTGAAGATCCAGGCCCTGTGCCCGGGCTTCACCTATTCGGAATTCCACGATGTCTCCGGCACCCGCGACATTGTCTCCAGGATGCCGAGCTACATGTGGATGAATGCCGACGAGGTGGTCCGAATCAGCCTGGATCGTTTCGCCGATTCCAAGGCGCCAGTGATGCTGGTGCCCGGCCGATGGAATCGATTCGTGGCCATGCTTGCACGCAAGCTGCCC
>JBLRWT010000088.1:0-7239 GCA_047921095.1 Wenzhouxiangella sp.
AGAAAGCTCATTGCCAGCAGATCCAGATCCTCGCTTCGTTCGCGCAGCGGCGGCACTTCGAGCAGAAAGGTTTCAAGCCTGTAGTAAAGATCGCTGCGAAACTGCCCGGATTCGACCTTTCCCATCAGGTCGACATTGGTGGCCGCGATCACGCGCACATCAACGCTATGTTCACGGTCAGCGCCGACCGGTCGAATCTGTCCATCCTGCAAGGCACGCAGCAGCTTGGCCTGAAGCGGGGTTGGCATTTCACCGATCTCATCCAGAAAAAGCGTGCCGCCGCTGGCTTCCTGAAACAGACCCGGTCGGGCCCGATCGGCTCCGGAAAAAGCGCCTGCAGAATGGCCAAAAAACTCGCTTTCCAGCAGATCGGCCGGCACGCCGGCACAATTGACGGCCTGAAACGGCTTTTCGGCGCGGCTGCTTTCGGCATGGATGGCGCGGGCAACGAGATCCTTGCCCGTTCCCGATTCACCGTACACCAGAACCGGGCCATCCGCGCGGGCGATCTGGCCAATGCGATCAAACAATACCCGCATTGGCCGGCTGGCCCCTTCGATTTCATGGAAGGACTCGCGGTCGAATGCCTGTCTGAATCGCTGGATCTGGTCCTGCAACTGACGGTTGGCGAGCAGGCGCTCCACGCTCAGCGTGAAATGATCCATGTCGAGCGGCTTGGTCAGAAAATTATCCGCTCCGGCCTTGAGTGCCGCCACGGCACGGTCAACCGTACCGAAGGCGCTGATCATCAGCACCGAGGGGGCGGCATGACGGCTGCGGATCTGCTTCAGCAAGGCCAGCCCATCCATTCCCGGCAGCTTCAAATCGCTCACCACCAGGTCAGGCTCGAATTCATCCATGCCGGCCAGCGCCTCCTCTGCACTCTGCCAGGCACGTGCCTTGTGGCCCTCCGATTCCAGTTCTTCGACCAGCAATTCAGCCAGGCTACGGTCGTCCTCCACCACCATGACGCGAGGCGCTCGTGTCTTCATTGGCCATCCCTGAAAATCATTCTGAAACAGCCACCGCCGAGACCGGCGCTGCGGTCAACTTCAATCCTGGCCCCGTGCTCATCGGCAACAGCACGCACGATCGCCAGGCCAAGCCCGGTACCCTGCCCGTCCTGCCGCGAGGTGTGAAACGGCTCGAAAATGCTTTCCTGCAGAGCCTCCGGCACACCAGGGCCATCGTCTTCGACGGTGATGACGATCTCCGAATTGTCGCGCCAGGCACTGACACGAACACGGTTGGCGGCGGCCTGTATGGCGTTGCGCACCAGGTTGAGCACCGCATGCTCGAGTCGTATTTCGTGACCGGAAATGGTCAGGTTCGGATCGACCGACCCAAGCTCAAGCTCGATTCCGTGCGCCTCTGTCTGCGGCGCGGTACCGCTGGCGACCTGATTCAGCAGGCGTTCGACGGCGACCCTGGACATCTGGCGCTGGTCGCTGCGGACGAATTCCATCAGCTGACGAATCAGCTGCCGGGTGCGCTGAACCTGGCGGCGCATCCGTTCCAGTCGGCGGCGACCGTCGTCCTGGTCCGGTTCATTGCTCAGCAAACGACGAGCATCGCCATCGATGACACTCAGCGGCGCACCCAGTTCGTGGGCAATACCGGAGGAAAAGCGGCCGAGAGCGGCGAGATTCTCCTGCTCGCGCAGGCGCTCGGTCATGGTCAGATGTTCGCGGTGCTGACGATCCAGGGTCAGCTGCATCTCCTGGATCGCGTCCAGCATTCGGTTGAGCCCGCCGGCCAGCGAAGCCAGCTCACGCGGGCCTTCGACCCTGGCGCGGTGCCCACGATCCCCGCCTTCGACCCTGCCCATGCTGTCGAGCAACCGCTCCACGTGCCGGACGACCGCCAGTCGATGGCCAATCAGAAGCACCACGATCATCAACAGCATCACGGCTCCCCACAACCACCAGCCGCGATCGCGGATATCGCGCAGGCGTTGAGCAATTTCGCTTTCCTGGCGCACCACCTGCAACAAGCCTTCGATACGGCCCGCGGGCCCGGTCAAGGGAACGAAGTACGAATAGACTTGCTCGCCGGCAAGATCGGCATAGCGCCCCAGCTCTTCACCCAGCGCGACCACTTCGGCCGCCTCGGCCTGTTCCTGCCAGCCTGGCCGGGCCTCGCCGGCAGTCGCAACCCGCCGACCCTCGGCATCGTAGACGTAGGCACCGTAAATCCGATCGATGTCGAATACCGCGTTCAGCGTTGCCTCGATACGGTCCAGATCCGCCTCGACCAATGCCTGCTCCACCGGCACCCGCATGGTGCGCGCCACCAGCTCGATTTCCTTCTCCAGACGATGCTCCACGAGGCTCTCGACCGTATGGAAAGTCATCCAGACAACCACCGTGGTCAGAAAGGTCAGGGGCAGGAAGATCTGCAGGATGAGCTGAATTCTGAGGCTGTTCACGGCCACTCCATTCTGGGCACATGCGTCATTATGACACATGAAAAGAAAGCTCGGGATTCAACGGACACTATAAGCGCTTGATTTATAATGGCGTAGTTAACTGGCATGCTTATTGCTTATAGGTCACTGCACTGTATCAAAACCCAAACAGGAGATACTTGAATGACTATTCGAAATACTTTGATGCTCGCCCTGTTCACCATCGCCCTCGCCTTCGGCGGTACCGCGTTGGCGCAGGACGACCAGCTGGAGCAACAGCAGCAGCCGACCGCGAATGTGACCGAGCAGGATCTGGAGAAGTTCGCCAAGGCACAGGTTCAGATTTCTGAAATCCAGCAGGATTTCGCCGGTCGCCTCCAGGGTGTCGATGATCCGGAGAAAGCGCACGAACTGCAGGTCAAGGCCAATGAGGAAATGACCGACGCGGTTGAAGAAGTCGGCCTGGATGTTGAATCGTTCAATGAAATCGCCATGGCGATTCAGAACGATCCGGAGTTGCAGCAGCGCCTGACCGCGATGTTGCAGGATGAGCGGTAACAACCAGCTGATCCCGAATTGATCACTTGCCCGGTGATCGATTCGACCCCAAACCGGAACCGGGTCCCGCACGGGACCCGGTTTTTTTATGGGCGCTTGCCACTGGACGGCGAATTGGGCAACTCGGGACCGTAAATCGTGCTTCCGGCCTTGCCGTAACGCTCCAATACCTCAGCAGCCTGACGACGCAGCACCCCGGTGACGACCCGAATACCCCGACCGATGAGCTTGTCGGCCCAATCGTCCGGTCGATCGCCTTCATCGAACCCAACCGCCTCGGCGTCCGCCTTGACGGCACCACAGACCAGGGACTGTATGCCGGACCACGGGATGGCGCCCAGGCACATGGCACAAGGCTCGCATGAGGTAACCAACTCCATCTCGCCCCGTCCCGCCTGACCAAGATTCCAATGCGCCAGCCTCTGCTGTGCCAGGCTCAGCGCCATGATCTCGGCGTGCGCAGAAGAGCAATGCGTCGGTTCAACCCGGTTCACTCCGAAAGCGATGACTTGGCCGCTGTCGCGCTCGACCACCAGCGCACCAAACGGCCCCCCGCTCTGATGAATCACATTCTGGCGCGCCAGGCTGATCGCCACCTCCATACGATGTTCCGCGGTGGCGAGTCGTGAGGGCAAACTGCCATGGAAGCTTCTCACCCACGACGGCAGGTCAATACGCAGCGTGTCCGAAAAGGTCATCCCGCCAGCCTGACCCGGACCGCCTCGAACAAGCCGATTCCGGCCGCAACGGACACATTCAGACTTTCCATGGCGCCCGGCATGGGGATCTGGACCAGTTCATCGCAGCGCTCGCGCGTCAGGCGACGAAGGCCTTTCTCCTCGCTTCCCAGGACCAGCGCCAGCGGTCCCTCGAGATTGGCGGTAAACAGACTCTTGCCTTCGCCACCACCGACCAGCCCGAGGCGCCAGATACCATGATCGGCAAGCTTGGCGAGGGTACGGGCAAGATTGGTCACGACAGCCAGAGGAACCAGTTCCGCCGCGCCAGCAGCTGCGCGTCGCGCTGCCGGGGTCAGCCCGGCCGCCCTGTCGCGGGGAACAACAACGGCCGTTACGCCTGCAGCGGCCGCAGAGCGCAGACAGGCGCCCAGGTTGTGCGGATCCTGGACACCGTCGAGCACCAGCAGCAACGGCACTGCCTCGCTGCGTTCGAGCAGGTCGATCAATCCATTGTCGTCAATCGGTTCCCTGGCCTGGAACTCCGCGATCACGCCCTGGTGAGGCACTGAGCCGGCCATTCGGTCCAGTGCCGGCTCGTCGGCTCTCTCGACGGCAACGCCCAGTTCCTTCAGGCGTGCCGCGAGTTCATCCAGGCGTGGATTCGAGCGCTTGATCCAGACCCGGAAGATGCGCTCGGGCGCGTTGTCGACCAGGCCCGAAACGGCGTTGATGCCCATGGCCAGTTCACGTTTCATCGACCGACCCAGCCAGGCGCAGGTCAATCTTGCGTTCCTCAAGATTGACCGCGCCAACTTCAACCTTGACCCGATCGGCCAGGCTGAAAGTCAATCCTCGGCGCTTGCCGGTCAGTTTGTGGCTGACGGGGTCAAAACTGTAATAATCATTCGGCATTGCCGTGACATGCACCAGCCCGCTGACTGCGAACTGGGTCAACTCGACAAACAGTCCAAAGCTGGTCACGCCGGTCACGATCCCTTCGAATACATCCCCCAGATGTCGCTTCATGAACTGGCACTTCAGACGCTCATCGACATCGCGGCTGGCTTCTTCGGCGCGCCGTTCGGTCCAGGAACAGTGTCGCCCCAACTCCACCATTTGCTCGTTTGAATAACCGAAGCGTCCTCGATCCGCCTTGCGCGCCAGATGCTTGATGGCCCGGTGCAAGAGCAGATCGGGGTAGCGCCGGATCGGTGAGGTGAAATGGGCGTAGTTCGCCAGCGCCAGACCAAAGTGGCCCTTGTTCTCCGGCTGGTACACGGCCATGCTCATGCTGCGCAGAAGCACGGCATTGACCAGGTGCTCGTTGTCGCGACCGGCCACCTGGGCCTGGATCGAGGCAAACTGCGCCGGTTCCGGCACCTCCTTCCAGCTGACTTTCAGACCCTGCGCGCGAACAAAGGCTTCCAGCCCTTCCAGCTTGTTGGCCGGGGGCGGCTCGTGAACCCGGTACAGCATTGGCAGGCCGCCATTGCCGACAAATCGTGCGGCCTCGACGTTGGCCGTGACCATGCATTCCTCGATCAGACGATGTGTATCGTGGCGTGTGCGCAGGCGAATATCGGCGACCCGCCC
The DNA here is from genome assembly GCA_047921095.1 of Wenzhouxiangella sp. Lineage (GTDB taxonomy): Bacteria > Pseudomonadota > Gammaproteobacteria > Xanthomonadales > Wenzhouxiangellaceae > Wenzhouxiangella. The sequence goes on from JBLRWT010000088.1 coordinate 5,239, forward strand.
ATCGGCATCGAACTGGAAGTAGGCTTCCTGCGAAGCGAAATCGAGCGCGCCCCGACGCGTACGTCGCTTGAACAGGGCGCGACACACATCGAACAGCGCACCGAGGTTGCCGACCACGTGGTCGTAACGCTCGCGCAGCGGCTCATCACCGCCGATCATCATGCGCTGGACCTGGTCATAGGTGAGGCGGGCATGGGAGCGCATGACGGCTTCGTAGAAGCGGCTCGACTTGACCTTGCCCTTTTCGTCCAGCTTCAGGTCGCAGACCACACACAATCGATCTTCATCCGGCCGGAGCGAGCAAAGGCCGTTGGACAGGGTTTCCGGCAGCATCGGAATGACCCGGTCGGGAAAATACACCGAGGTGCCGCGGCGATGCGCCTCTTCATCCAGTGGCGAGCCCGGCTGAACATACTCGGCGACATCGGCAATGGCGACGAGCAGTCGAAAACCGTTGTCCGTGCGCTCGGCATACACCGCATCATCGAAATCACGGGCGTCGGCGCCATCGATGGTGACCAGGGGCAGATCGCGCAGGTCGCGCCGCCGGCTCGCAATCTCCTGGTCGATGGCATCACCGAAAGCATTGGCCTCGGCCTCGACTTCGGGTGGGAATTCTGCCGGCAGATCGTAGTTGAATATGGCGATGCTGGTGGCAATGCCGGGTTCATCGGCCTGGCCCAGCACGGCAATGATCTCGCCGACAGCACCTCGCTCGGGCGTGGGAGGCTTCTCGATCCTGGCGACAACGATTTGCCCCGGCGTGGCGTTGCCAACACGCTCGAGCGGAATCAGCACATCCTGGGTCAGGCGAGGATCATCGGGAACGACCACAGCGATACCGCTTTCGAGCAACAGCCGCCCGACAACCTGCTTGTGGGCGCGTTCGACGACCTCGACGATACTGCCTTCCTTGCGGCCGCGACGATCCACCCCGGTCACGGCGGCAAGCACCTTGTCGCCGTTGAACACCAGGCGCATCTGCTTCGGCGAAAGGTAGAGATCATCGCCGGTCTCATCAGGAATCACGAAGCCGAAGCCATCGGGGTGCGCACTGACGCGGCCCGGTATCAGGTCCATGTCGGCCGCCAGCCCATAGGCTGCGCGACGGTTACGGACAACCTCTCCGGATGCCATCATCTGCTGAAGCACCGGTCGAACGAGTTCATCGGACGCTTCCTTGTCCAGCTCGAAAGCAGCCGAAAGCTGGCGCCGGGTCAGGGGACGACTCGCATCGCGCAGTAGCGCACGGATCTTGTCGGGGGTTATCGACCGATTGGAGTTTTGGTCCATAGGATTGTGATCAACTTGGGCAAGAAAAGTCATTGTATCCTGCGCTTGCCCGATGGTGCTTGACCTCTGTTGGTTTGACCTCATAATGGGGCCCGGACACGTGCTTAAAAATAACCAGGTATCCCTTTGAATCAAATGCTTTTTTTACGACAAGTTACTCTTCGCTTAACGGCGCTGTCCGTTCTGGGGCTCGCCGCTTGCGCAACGGTCGAGGACAAACCGGACCCGACCGGCGGTCCTGACCGTTATCCCCACGATGAATCGGCCCCACCTTATTACCTGCGGTCGGAACTGGAAGACCCGTTCGCAGTGATCGACGGGGCCATGCGGGGAGTCAGCGACGAGAAGCGGCGACCGCTGCAGGTCATCACCGATGCTGCCACGCCGATTGATCTCTGGTCGCGGGTCACCGGCCGTTTCATGTTTGCCAGTTGTCCCGAGGACGGTCGGGCCGACCGTTGGGCCCGGTGGTTTTCCGAGCGACCCGACTACATGGAGCGCGTTCTGACCCGGGCCCGTCCATGGCTTCACGATATCGCCAATGAACTGGAGGTCCGCGATCTGCCCGGCGAGCTGGCCCTGCTGCCGATCGTCGAAAGCGCGTATGACCCATTCGCCTACTCTCACGGGCGCGCTTCTGGCGCCTGGCAGTTCCTGAGCGGCACCGCGCGCGAATACGGAATCGAAATCAACGAGTTCTACGATGGC
>JBLRWT010000089.1:0-7201 GCA_047921095.1 Wenzhouxiangella sp.
CCAAAACATCCGGCGGTGAATCGATGCCCCGCTTCAACAAATCAAGGACGACATCAGCGCTTTCGAAAGCCCTGACAGAAATATCGACAGCTTCCAATGCTTTTTGTAAAACCCAGCGGATGGATCGATCATCATCCACTATCCATCACACACTAAAGGGAGCGGATATCCACGAACGAGCCGGATTCGTGGTTGTCTCGCAGTCCATCGAGCAAATCCAGGATCTTTTTGGCCGCATCGCGCGGGCCGGGCATGTGCTCGGTGCCGCGGGCGTCTTTGAGTTTCTGCACCGAGGGGAATTCCTCGCTGTCGACTTCGCCGCACAGGTAGTCCTGCATGCCGGTGTCGACCAGGCCGGGCGCCAGCGCGGTCAGGTGGGTATCGGGCATTTCGGGTGCATAGAGCTGGACCAGGTTATTGAGCGCGGCCTTGGAGATCGAGTAGCCGCCCCAGCCATGATTCATGTTGACCGCGGCACCTGAGGAGATGGCGATGATCTGGGTCACCGGCAGTTGGCGCTCGATCAGCCAGTCGAGGATGATCTTGTTCGACCACACGTTGACTCGCATCAGGTGTTCCAGGTCGTGGACGTCGGTCGACGACATGTCCTGGATCCGGCCCAGGATGCCGGCATTGAGGACGACCAGGTCGAGCCGCAGGCAATCCGACAACAGTTGATCCAGGCCGGCTTCGAGCGTGTTGAGCGTGCCGAGATCCTGGCGCTGGTCGCGCAGGGCATCATCGAATTTGGACTTGAGTGCGCAGCCGCTGCGGCTCATGCCCCAGACGATGCCGTCGCGCGCCATCAGTTCCTCGGTCAGGCCGAGGCCGAGGCCGCTGCTGTTGCCGGTAATGAAAACATTCATGCGTTACTGCGCTCCGATGGTGGTTTCAAACAGTTTCAGGATTCGGCGGTACTGGTCCAGCCAGCTCGTTGGGTGCTGGAATCCGTGGCGCTCCAGGGGATAGGAGGCCAGCTCCCAGTTTTCCTTTTCCAGTTCGATCAGGCGCTGGGACAGGCGAACCACGTCCTGGTAGAAGACGTTGTCGTCGAGCATGCCATGGGTGATCAGCAGGTGGCCTTCGAGGCCTTCGGCAAATTCAATGGGTGACGACCGCTCGTAGGCGCGCGGGTCGACCTGCGGGGTATTGAGAATGTTCGAGGTGTAGGGGTGGTTGTAGTGGACCCAGTCGGTGACCGGGCGCAGGGCCGCACCCGCGGCGAACACCTCGGGCGCGTTGAACAGCGCCATGAACGCCATGAAGCCGCCGTAGGAGCCGCCGTAGAGCCCGACCCGGGCCGGATCGGCATCGTGGTTTTCGATCAGCCAGTTGACCCCGTCGATCAGGTCTTCCAGCTCCGGTGTGCCCATCTGGCGGTAGATCGCGGTGCGCCAGTCGCGGCCGTAACCGCGGCTGGCGCGGAAATCCATGTCGAGCACGTGGTAGCCGCGCTCGGTCAGCAGGTTGTGGAACATCTGCTCGCGGAAATACGGCGGGTAGCGGTTGAGCGTGTTCTGCAGGTAGCCGGCGCCGTGCACGAACATCACTACCGGGTGCTTGCCACCGGTCGGCGATGCAGCCTGGGCCGGGTAGAACTTGGACCAGATCGGCCCGGCTCCGGCGCTGGATTCGATGCCGACGATTTGCGGCTCCTGCCAGCTCATCTCGCGATAGATCTCGCTGCGGGTATCGGTCAGCGCGGTGATGGCGCCACCGGCGCGATCGATCAGCCCGACCTGGGCTGGCAGGTAGGATTCGGAGTAGCGCAGCAGGATCTGGTCGTGGCCGGGCAGCAGGACGTACGATTCGATCGCCTCCTGCTCGGTCAAACGCACCAGTTCACTGCTTTCGATATCCAGCCGGTACAGATCGTACTGGCTGGGATGGGAGCGGTTCGACAGCAGGTAGATGCTATTGGCTTCGGCGTCGAGCACCGGGTCCATCACTTCGAACTCGCCCCGGGTGTGTTGCCGTTCCTGACCGCTGACGGCGTGGACGGTGTAGAGATGGCTGAAACCGGTTTGTTCCGACAACAGCCAGAGTTCGTCGGTGGTGCCGAGCCAGCCGAAGTCGTTGAATGACCAGTTGATCCAGGCCGGATCATTGAGACGATGGCGTGGATTGAGTTCAGGTTCGGTCGGATCCAGCGTCACCAGCCAGCGGTCCTTGTTGTCGTTGGCCCGGATCATGATGGCGGCGCGGTGGCCGAGTGGGTGCCACAGCATCCCCATCATGCTGACAGCACGGGCCTGATCGTCGGGCAGGGGGTCGATCTCCTGTTCGGCCTTGAGTTCGGCCAGCGGGTCTTCCAGGATGGCCGGCAGGTGATCCAGGTTCAGTTCGTGCTTTTCACGTTCCTGCAGATCCAGCAGCCACAGTGATTGGGCCGCGGGAGGATTGCGTCCGACCCGGGTGCGGACATCTTCGATATCGATGTAGCCGTCGACCGTCACGTAGTGCGGCATGCGGCCGGTGCGGCCGCGGTTGGGTTCGGCCGGCTGGACGGCCAGCAGCAGCCAGCGGCCGTCGGGTGACAGGCTGGAGCCGGCCATTTGGATTTTATCGCCCAGGTACCAGGGCGCGGGCGAACGGGTCGGGTCGAGGCGGGCGGCGTCGCGTGCTTCCTGGCGCTCCTCGCGCTCACGCTCGGCATCCTCGCGCAAAGTGGAAAAGAGTCGCAGCTGCATCTTCGCAAGCTCATCGTCAGGTTCGGCGTCCGGGTCCTTCTCGAAGCGCAGGTCGGTGACCGGCCAGGCCAGACTCATTGGCAGGTCATGGATCCACCATTGATTGCCACGCCGGAAAATGATGCGGTCACCTTCGGGGCTGAAGCGGGCCTGGGCCTCGGTTTCGACCGAGCGGGTCAACTGGCGCGCGGTCGGCTGGTCGGGGCCGCGGACAAACAGGTTGCCGTCGCGAATGAACAGGGCCTGGCCGGTCGGATGATGAAACACCGGGTCGGCGCCATCGATGGTGGCTTGTTCGGCATGATCCAGCACCCGGTCGTGGTCGGCTGCCAGGTCGATCAGGTTCAGGTCGCGGAGAGTCGATCCCTCGCGTTTGGTCCGATAAACAATGGCCGATCCATCCAGTTGCCACCAGGCGTTTTCCACTGGCGGCCCCATCCACTCGGGGTCGGCCATGATCTGGGTCAGTTCGACCGTGGGCGTTGCAGTGGAAACGTCGGCCAGGGCCACGGGGCTGGTCACCGCCAGCGGCAGCAGCATCAGCATTGCAAAGAATGATTTACTCATGTAGTTCTCTGTCTTCCGTTCGAGGTGATGCCATCCAGGCGGTCAGGACTTGCCCGGGACAAGCGTTGAGGATACCGCAAGGTGAGGTCGGGTTTGGCGCGAGGTCGGTCCGGCAATTGGCTTCGGCAACAGTGGTCGGCCCGCCGTGGATGGGCCAATGGTGCTTTCAGTGTGGGCAGTAATGAAATCAGGGCAAGATCGCTCTTGATCTTCCTGGAAACGATGTTTATAATTGCTGGCTCAATTGCGGGGTGGAGCAGTCTGGCAGCTCGTCGGGCTCATAACCCGAAGGTCGCAGGTTCGAATCCTGCCCCCGCTACCAGGTTTTTGGTGGATAAAGAAAAAAGCCCCTGGTTAAAGGGGCTTTTTTCGTTTCTGGATCCGGGCATTTTGACCCGGGTTGACGAACAGCCGCCGCTGAATAACTGTATGGAAACTGTAGTTGAAAAACTGCAGGTGAACAGAAACTGTACTTGAACAACTGTACCGGAGAGTAAAAGCACGACATGGCCGCGACAGACCGACTTGAAAGCCTGCTTTTGCCGCTGGTCGAAGACCTCGGCTACGAGTATGTCGGCATCGAGTATTCGACCAACCCGAAAAACCGGGTGTTGAGACTCTATATCGACCAGCCGGAAACCGGCGTGGGTCTGGAAGACTGTGCCACGGTCAGCCGTGAAGTATCCGCCGCGCTCGACGTGGAAGACCCCGTTTCGGGCGAGTACACGCTGGAAGTCTCCTCGCCGGGTGTCGAGCGGCCGCTGTTTACCGCCGCGCATTTCGAGCGCTTCATCGGCGAGACCGCGGCGGTGCAGATGCAGGTGCCGCTGGAAGGGCGGCGCAAGTTCAAGGGTCCCATCGTCAGTGTCGAAGGCGATGAGGTTTGTTTGGATGTGGACGGCACCCAGTGGCGATTGCCGGTGGCGGGCATGGCGAAAGCCAGGCTGGCGCCCGATCTGGATGCATTGTTTGCCGATAAGGTCTGACGACCTCAGCGGCGCTTGAATCAATCTCGGACATGGAATCGATGAGCAAGGGCAAAGAAATTTTACAGGTCGTTGACGTGGTCTCCAACGAGAAGGGCCTGGACAAGGACGTCATTTTCGAGGCCATCGAGGCCGCGCTGGCTTCAGCTGCCAAGCGCCGGCACATGGAAGATATCGATGTGCGCGTGGCCATTGACCGCTCGACCGGCGACTACGAAGCGTTTCGGCGCTGGGAAGTGCTGCCGGACGAAGATATCGAAGGCGATGACGAGAACGAGGCGGTCGAGTTCGAATCCGACGCCAGGCAGATCCGTCTGACCGAGGCGCGTGAACACGATCCCGAGCTCGAGGTCGGGGACTTCATCGAAGAACCGATGGAGCCGCCCGAGTTTGGTCGCATTGCCGCCCAGGCCGCCAAGCAGGTGATCGTTCAGCGCGTACGCCAGGCCGAGCGCGAGCAGGTTGTCGAGGCCTTCAAGGACCGGGTTGGCGAGCTGGTCCACGGCAAGATCGAGCGCATGGAGCGTGGCGGTATCGTGCTCGACCTGGGTGAAAACGCCAAGGCGTTCATCCCGTCACGCCACACGATTCCGGGTGAAACGGCGCGTACGCATGATCGCATCCGTGGCTACCTGTACGAAGTTCGCCCCGACCAGCGCGGCCCGCAGCTGTTCGTCAGCCGCAGCATGAGCGAATTCCTGGTCGAGCTGTTCAAGCTCGAAGTGCCCGAGATTGGTCAGGAGCTGATCGAGATCAAGGGTGCTGCCCGTGATCCCGGCCGGCGGGCCAAGATCGCCGTCCATGCACTGGATGCGCGCACCGATCCGATCGGCGCCTGTGTCGGCATGCGTGGCTCGAGAGTCCAGGCCGTCTCCAACGAGTTGGCCGGCGAGCGCATCGACATCATCCTGTGGGATGAAAACCCGGCCCAGTTCGTGATCAACGCGATGGCCCCGGCGGAAGTCAGCTCGATCGTGGTTGATGAGGATTCCGGCAGCATGGACATTGCTGTCGAAGAGGAAAATCTGTCGCAGGCCATTGGCCGCGGCGGTCAGAACGTGCGCCTGGCGGCCGAGCTGACCGGCTGGACGCTCAATGTCATGACCGTCGAGGAAGCCGAGCAGAAGAGCGAGTCCGAATCGCGCGCTGTCCTTGAAATGTTCATGAAAAAGCTGGATGTGGATGAAGAATTTGCCAGCATCCTGGTGCAGGAAGGATTTACCAACGTCGAGGAAGTGGCCTACGTGCCCGAATCGGAGTTGCTGGCGATCGAGGAATTCGAGGAAGGCATGGTTGCCGAGTTGCGCAAGCGCGCACGCGATGCCCTGCTGACCCAGATGATCGCCTCTGAAGAAGAGCTCGATGAGCACCGTCCCGAACAGGACCTGCTGGACCTGGAAGGGATGACCGAGTCGATCGCCTATCGTCTGGCGGAAAAGGGGATTCGTACCCGTGATGACCTGGCTGAATGTGCCGTCGACGAAGTGGAAGATGTCAAGGGCCTGGAGCCGGAGCTCGCCGCCGCGCTGATCATGAAGGCCCGCGCCCACTGGTTCAACGAGGAGTGACGACAGCTTTAGGATCGTTTCGTCGTAGCCGAACCAGGCGCGTGAATTTAATGTTTTGCAATAGAATCCTGAAAATTCTGAGGATATTTTGATGTCGCAGGTCACCGTTACACAACTGGCTGAAGTATTGGGCGTTGATGTCAAGCGCCTGCTTGCCCAGCTCAATGACGCAGGGATCAAGGTTACCGATCCCACGGCGGCGGTGACCAATGAGGACAAGAAGAAGCTTCTGTCCTTCTTGCGCACCAGTCATGGCAAGGGCGAGGCGCCCGAAGACAGCAGCGGCCCGCGCAAGGTCACGCTCAAGCGCAAGACGCTGAGCGAGCTCAAGGTGCCCACCGGCGGTGCCGGGCGTGGTCCACGGACCCGTGGTGCTGCGCCATCGAGAACGGTCAACGTCGAGGTGCGCAAGAAGCGCACTTACGTCAAGCGTGGCGCCATCGCCGAACAGGAAACGACTGATCCGGATCGCGAAGCCGCTGCCCAGGCGCTGGAAGAAGCCCGCCTGGCACGCGAAGAAGCCGAACGCGCCGAGCGCGAGGAAGCGGAGCGCCGCCTCAAGGAACAACAGCAGGAACAGGAAGAGCAGCAGAAGCGCGACCAGGTCGAGGAAGAAGAGCGCAAGCGCCGCGAGGCCGAAGAGGCCGTCCAGAGCAAGGAACTGGAGAAGCAGCGCGCCCTCGACGAGGCCCAGGCCCGTGTCGAAGCCAAGGTGGCGCGCCAGGCTGCCGAAAAGGAAGCCGAACGCAAGCGTCGTGGTGGTGCAGCCAAGGATCCCAAGGATGCCCGCACCCGCTACGGTCGCGAGGAATTGCACGTCACGCCCAAGTCCAAGCGCCGCAAGCCCAAGCGCAAGGGCAAGCTGACCAGCGGCCCGACCGAGCACGGCTTTCAGAAGCCGACCGCACCGGTCAAGCGCGCTCTCGAAATTCCCCAGACCATCACCGTTGGCGAACTCGCCAAGTTGATGGCGGTCAAGGCTGGCGAGCTGATCAAGGCCCTGATGAACATGGGCACCATGGTCACCATCAACCAGCCGCTGGATCAGGAAACCGCGATCCTGGTGGTCGAGGAAATGGGCCACGAGGCCCGGCCGCTCGATGCGCGCAATCTTGAACAGGAACTCGAGGCCACCGAAGGCGAAGCTGGCGGCGACCAGATAACGCGTCCGCCGGTGGTGACCGTCATGGGTCACGTCGACCACGGCAAGACGTCCCTGCTGGACTACATTCGTCGCGCCAAGGTGGCTGCCGGCGAGCACGGGGGCATCACCCAGCATATCGGCGCCTACCATGTCGAGACCGACAACGGTGTGGTCACCTTCCTGGATACCCCGGGTCACGCCGCGTTCACCGCGATGCGCGCTCGTGGTGGCCAGGCGACCGATATT
>JBLRWT010000090.1:0-7191 GCA_047921095.1 Wenzhouxiangella sp.
CAGGGGCAGGCAAAATCCGTGTGCGGAGTCAGCATCAGTGCCCCGGCTGGTCCCGACGCGGCGGGGAGCTACCCTCGTTGTCGTAGATTGCCACCTCCAGGCTGCCGTCGCGGTGAATGGCAGCCCGGTACATGCCGGCGGTATTGAAGGGCATGCTGATGCGTCCATGACGGTCGATGGCGATCACGCCGCCGTCGCCCCCTGCGCTCTTGAGGACCTGGTTGACCACCTCGTCGGCGGTCTGGGCCAGCGGTCGCCCGGTGTAGGCCATGCGCGCGCAAATATCGTAAGCCACCACGTGGCGGATGAAGAATTCACCATGGCCCGTCGCCGAGACCGCGCAGGTCCGGTTATCGGCATAAGTGCCGGCACCGATGATGGGCGAGTCGCCGACCCGTCCCCATCGCTTGTTGGCCATGCCGCCGGTGGAGGTGGCGGCGGCCACATTGCCTTCGGCATCAACCGCGACGGCGCCAACCGTCGAATACCAGTCTTCAGACAGTTGCATGCCGGTTTGTCCCTGACTGGCCTGGATGCTGCGCAATTGCTCGCTGCGGAACTCGGTGATGAACCAGTCTTCTTCCTTGAACTCGATGTCGCCATCGCGAGCAAAGGTCTCGGCGCCTTCGCCGATCATCATGACGTGCGGTGAATCGGTCAATACCAGGCGGGCAGCATTGATGGGATGGCGGATGCCACGAACGCTGGCAACCGCCCCGGCATCCAGCGTACGGCCATCCATGATCGATGCATCCATCTCGACCGTGCCGACGTTGGTCAACACCGCGCCTCTACCGGCGTTGAATTCCGGCGCGTCTTCCAGGATGTTGACGGCGGCGGCCACCGCGTCCAGGCTGCTGCCGCCGTCGGCCAGGATGCGATGCCCGGCCTGAACGGCCGATTCCAGCGCGGTCCGGATCGCCTGCTCACGCTCGGCCGTCATCTGGCCACGTTCAATGGTGCCGGCGCCGCCATGAACGGCGATGGCAATGGGGCGCTCAGCCATGGCCCAGCCTGAAATCAATAGTAGTGCAAGGAGAAGTTTTTTCATGGCGATGCAATTTGAGTAAACCTGATTATGGAAGGAGATGAAAATCTTAACACGCGGCTATAATGCCTCACTATTCTGAGGGAGTCTGATTGATGGCTATCACGATAACGCTGTTTTACGCTGGCATTCTCGGTCTGATCCTGATTGGCCTGTCGGTGCGGGTTGTCACCTTGCGACGGCGGCGGAAGGTCGGCGTGGGCAGTGGGGAACACAGCGACCTGGAACTGGCCATCCGCGCGCATGCCAATTTCGGCGAATACGTGCCGATGGCGCTGCTGCTGCTGTTGCTGCTGGAGGCCTCAACCGCTGTAGCACCCCTGTTTCTTCATGTACTGGGGGTGCTGCTGCTGACTGGACGGTTGCTGCACGGCTACTTCGGGCTCAATCTGTCCGCCGGCACATCTGCCGGACGTTTCTACGGCACCTTGCTGACCTGGTTGATGTTGCTTCTTACTGCGTTGTTGTGCGTGTGGGTGGCGGTTGGGCGCTGGATTTTCATGGCCAGCTGAGTGGGTCGATGCGCGACCAGTACAATGCGGCGAAGATCTTGGGATCGAGAGCCAGGCCCTCATCCAGACGGGCGGCCAGCCAGGCATCGATCTGTGAGCGACTGATCTGGTGGACGACAATGTCTTCGCCGCCATCACCGCCGCCCTCGCCGACCCTGACCAGATCCTCGGCCAGGAAGAACTCGACGCTTTCATCGCTCATTCCGGCCGAGGTGGGGCAGGTCATGATGCTGGTCAGCCGGCCCGCTCGCCAACCGGTTTCTTCTTCAAGTTCGCGGCTTGCCGCATCGAGTACGGTCTCGGTATCATTGCCGGGCTCGTCGCCCACGAGACCGGCCGGCAATTCGATGACACGCCGACCCAGAGGTACGCGAAACTGCTCGACCAGCAGAATTTCATCGTCCGGTGTCCAGGCGATCATCGCCGCGACACGGTGGCGACGGGCAGTGTATTCCCAGCCATTCCGGGACAACAGTGAAAGGTAGCGACCCTCGTACAGGGTGCGGATGCCGGGCTCCTGGTCAACCATGAAGTTGCGCCTTGTGGTGGAACGATTCAGGGAGCACACAGTCCGAACTGCGGGCTGACCCAAGATGAACAAAACTGAAGGATACAGGACCAGGCATGATGCTCAAACATTTCCGATTGATTGTCGCAGCGGCTGCTGTGTTACTCGCTACTGTCGCGCTGGCAGAGCCCGAGCGCCCGCCACTGGAGGAAATGCCGCATGGCTTCCAGGTGGCTTTCTGGCTCAACCAGGCTGCACTGGCCTACAACGAGCAGCATCATCGGGACTGGGCGCGTGCCACCGAGAAGCTGCATGGTCTGCGGCCCTACAACCAGGATTTCATGACCCACCTGGTCAAGGCTTACGCTCGCCTGGGCGAGACATCCAAGGCATTCAACATGATGCTGTTCATGCAGCAACAGGGTCTGGCTGAAGACTGGGACCAGGTCAAGGGTGTCGAGAGCCTGCGTCAACATCGGGTCTATACCCATCTGAATGATCTGATGGCCGAGGCTGGAAAGCCTTTTGGCCAGGCCGATCCCTACACCACGCTCGATGTCCCGATGCCGGAGGCGCTGGCTCATGATGCTGAAACCGGCCGGCTGTTCGTCGGCACGGTCAATGAAGGCCGAATCCTGTATACAGTCGACGGGGATGAATGGCACGAGTTTGCCAACCCGGAAACCAACTCCGACCTGATGGCTGTCTTTGACCTTGCCGTCGACAGCAAGCGCGGCCATCTCTGGGTCGCCACGGGGATGGTTTCACACTTCAGTGGTTACCGCGCGGCCGACCAGGGCCTGACCGGGTTGCTGAAACTGGACCTGGAAACCGGTGAAACGCTGGCCGTGCACCAGGTGATCCCCGACGGCCACCCGCGTCTGCTGGGCTCTATCGTTCTGGCTGACGATGGCACCGTTTATGCCGCCGACACCGGCGTGCCGATGATCTTCAGACTGTCGCCCGGGGAGCGATTCCCGCAGCCGTTCTTTTCTCACCAGAATTTTTCCAGCCTTCGGGGCATTGCGCTATCCGGTGATGGACGTTTGCTCTACATGGTGGACTATGAACTCGGCGTCCTGGTCATGAGCCTGGGTGATGTCCAGCATGCCTGGAAGCTTGCTGTCCCGGAAACCCTGAACGAGGGTGGCATCGACGGCATCTACTGGTGGGATAACCACCTGGTCGTGATCCAGAACGGTATTTCGCCACAGCGTGTTCTCAGGCTCGAACTTGGCCCTGACGGCCTGGGCGTGGTCAACGTGGCTGCGATCGCCGGGGCGCTGGAGGAGTTTGATGTACCAACCTTCGGGACCATGGTCGGAGACAAGCTGTATTTCCTGGGCGCCAGTCACTGGCAGAAGGTTGACCAGAGGGGTCAGCCCGCGCAGGGAGAACTGCCGCCGGTTCCGATTCTTCATTCCGATGTGAGTGCGCCGAAGTCCATGGTTGCCGGGCATGAACTTCTGGATGAATTGAGGCGTCAGGAGCAGCGCTAAGGAGCCTCCGAATCACTCTGCAGGGCGTGTCAGACCTGCCGGGACCGGTGCCGGTGCAGGCGTTCGCGCAAGGGGCGGCCAAAACCCAGGCTGTCCAGCAGCGCGTCGAGGGCATCGGCATTGCCTTTGTCACGGGCAATCAATGGTCGGTCATGAACCTTTGCGATTTGGGCTTCAAGCCCGGTCAGGCGCCGCGCCAGGCGCGCGGCGGCTTCGTTTTGCCGCAGCTTGGCCGCCAGTGTTTTCGCCCCGCGAATTTTCAACCAGGCTATTTCATCGAGGCGGCTGAACAACGCGTCCAGGCTGCCAAAGTGCGCCAGTAGCGCACTGGCGGTTTTCGGGCCCACCCCCGGCACGCCGGGGATATTGTCGACCGCATCGCCGGTCAGGGCGAGGTAGTCGGCAATCTGGTGCGGGTGTACGCCGAAGTGGCCCAGAACCCCGGCTGCATCCAGATGGCGCCGCCGGGCAAAATCCCACCAGTGGTCATGCTCGCCAACCAGTTGCGCCAGATCCTTGTCGCCAGTGACCACGCAATAGGGGCGGCTCTGCGCACGACAATGGGCGGCCAGGCTGGCGATCAGGTCATCGGCCTCGTATTGATTGTCCGAATAGACCGGCAGGCCGGCATGGCGAGCCAGATCCCGGCACCAGGCAAACTGGCGCTTGAGATCGGCGGGCGCAGGGTCCCGATTGGCCTTGTAGTCCGGATAGATTTCGTTTCGGAACGACGTGGTCAGCGATTCGTCAAAAGCGACCGCCACGTCGGTGGCGCCGGTCTCCTCCAGCAACTCACACAGAAATCGCGCGAAACCGTAAACGGCGTTGGTTGGTCGACCACCGCCGTCGGCGAAGCGGTCGGGAATGGAAAACCAGGCCCGAAACACGTACACACTGGCATCGACCAGATAGACCGGCTTGATCGCGGCCGCTGTATTCAGCGGTCGATCCTGGATATCAGTTTTCAGAGCGGATCACTAGAGTCACTGCGATATTCACTGCGCGGGCTCAGCGTGCCAGGCGCTGTCGCAGCACCGAATGGCGCGGAAAGTGTGCAATCAGAAATTCCATCTGGTCAGCCAGAATCCGTCGGCCCTGCAAATAGACATACTCTGCGTGGGTGGGAGCGAATGGAATTGCCAGCAATTGCATGCCGGCCTGTTCAGGTGTTCTCGAGCCCTTGTGGTTGTTGCAGCGCTTGCATGAAGTGACCACGTTCTCCCAGCTGTCTTCACCGCCCACCGACAGCGGCTGGACGTGGTCTCTGGACAGGTCTCGTTCCATGTGCCGGTCGCCACAATACAGGCAGAGGTTCTCATCACGTCGGAACAGCGCGCGGTTGGATAGCGGCGGTGTATAACGATCATAGAACTTGTGGGCGTTGGGATGGGAGCCATGGGTTGCCACGATGGCGTTGACCGCAATTTGAGTCCGGCATCCGGACCGGGCATTGATGCCACCATGGAGGTGGTAGAGCACGCGTCCGAGGGCGTAGCTGACCTGCCCCAGAACAATCAATTTGACCGCGGACTGGTAGCCGATCCACTCGAGCGGCATGCCGGTCACATCGGTTCTCAAGACTTGTTGATCCAGGCTCAGCATCCTGCGGCTCCTCGGCGCAATCGGCCCAATGGGATTGATCGATTCCTGTTGGCTGCGCTTATCTGACCACCGTTGCGGTGCAAATGCAAGCTGGCCGTCGAACCTTCCATGCGGCGACTTGGCAAAAGCGTGACGCACCCCCAGATTCAATCGATCGCAACAAGCCAAACATCACAGGAATACGATGACATGCAAAGTCGATTTTTTTGCGCGTTGATGGCGCTGTCAGCCTGCTTCCTTCTGGCTCAGTCTCCGGCCTGGTCGGCCCTGCCGGTCGAAGTCGATGGCCAGCCACTGCCGTCCCTGGCACCTGTTCTGGAGAACGTGACGCCAGCAGTGGTCAACGTGCATACCCGCACCCGGGTCCAGGTGCGAGCCAGCCCGTTCATGAACGACCCGTTCTTTCGTCATTTCTTCGATTCGCCCAGCGTGCCGCGCGAGCGTGTGCAGCAGTCACTGGGCTCCGGGGTCATTGTTGATGCCTCGGCCGGTTACGTCCTGACCAACAACCACGTGATTGACGGCGCGGACGATATCGCGGTGACGCTCCAGGACGGGCGCGAATATGCCGCCGAGTTCGTCGGCTCCGATCGGGACACCGATCTGGCCGTGATCCGGATTCGGGCCGGTGACCTGAGTGAACTGCCCTTGTCCGACTCCGATCGATTGCGGGTCGGCGATTTCGTTGTCGCGGTCGGTAACCCGTTTGGTCTGGGTCAGACGGTCACCTCCGGCATTGTTTCGGCATTGGGTCGTTCGGGCCTGCGTGGACTCGAGTACCAGAATTTCATTCAGACCGACGCCTCGATCAATCCGGGTAATTCCGGCGGCGCCCTGATCGATCTGCGCGGACGGCTGATCGGCATCAATACCGCCATATTCACACCGTCGGGCGGCAATGTCGGCATCGGCTTTGCCATTCCGGCGAGCACGGCGGCGCATGTGATGGCGCAACTGATCCGGTTTGGCGAAGTTCGTCGCGGGTCCCTGGGGGTCGCGGTTCAGGATCTCACGCCTGACCTTCGGGAAGCACTGAACATGGAAGACCGGAACGGCGCCGTCATCACCCGGCTGACAACAGGCTCGGCCCTGGCCGAGGCGGGCCTCCGACCGGGCGATGTCATCATCAGCATTGACCAGCGCCCGGTCACCGGCAGCCAGGCCTTGCGCAATGTCGAGGGGCTGCTGGCCGTGGACTCGGAAGTTGAGGTCGGCTACGTGCGCGATGGGCGCGAACAGACCGTCCGGGTGCTAATCGCCGAGGACCTGGATGCCCGGATATCGGGTCGTCGTCTCGATCAGCGCCTTGATGGTGTGGTTCTGGCGCGTATCCCTGATCGGACGCGTGTATTGGGTGTGTTGGTCGAGGAAGTCCGACGCGGCACGACAGCCTGGGAGGCGGGTCTGCGAGCAGGCGACGTGGTGGTTGCCGTCAATCGCCAGGTCGTGCGTCAGCTTGGCGAGTTGAGAGAGCAGTTTCCGGTCTCGGCCGATCGGGAGCTGGCCCTGGAAATCCGGCGCCGCGGGGTGGCTTACCTGGTGTTGTTAGACTAGCCAAGCCAACAAGCCTGACAGAAAAGCAGGGAGGAAGCCGATGATCAGCCGGGCTCTAAGGGGTTTCAAGCCGCGCTCGCTGCGCCAGCTCAATGGCCAGCTTCTGGGCTTTATCAAGGCGCGCTTGTGGCTGCAGGTGCTGGTGGCGATGTTTCTCGGCGTCGTCGTCGGTATCCTGCTGGGTCCATCGGCCGGGCTGGTTACACCTGAGTTCGCGGCTCTGCTGACCAGTTGGCTGGCCTTGCCCGGTTACCTTTTCCTGGCGCTCATCCAGATGATCGTCATTCCGCTGGTGTTCGCCTCGATCGTGCTCGGCATGGCCGCCGGCGAAAATCTTGATTACCTGAGAAAGGTCGGTTTCAAGGTTGTGGGTTTCTTTTTGCTCACAACAATCGCCGCAGTGGCCATTGGCGTCGGCGTGGCGTTGACCCTCAAGCCGGGCGAGCGAGTGGATGCCGCGGGGCTGAC